>NZ_JAPDBE010000007.1:0-144545 GCF_027705025.1 Aeromonas sp. D3
TGGGTCATCATGACGCCTGCTTCGGCCAGCCAGCGATTGATGGTCTTGAACAATTGACGGGCCAGTTGATGCTGCTCGAGCAGGTGGCGGAAATTCATGATGGTGGTGCGATCCGGCAGGGCGCTATCCAGGGATAATCGGGCAAACAGGCGCATGGAGGGGCCTTGTTGCTCAAATCGGGGAACTATCTGTCATCTCGGTGATCTGATCCTGTAGCGCAGTCTCCGAGAGCATCAGATGGGCAAGTCCAAGCACAAGATCAGCAACTGGCAGCAGTACAACCAAGCCTTGGTGCAACGCGGTTCGTTGACCATCTGGATGGACGAACAAGCCATTAAGCAGTGGCATTGCCTGGTCCACCATGGCCGCCGAGGGAGAGGTTTCCACTACAGTGACACCGCCATTGAGACGGCCCTGATGCTAAAAGGCTTGTTCAAGTTGCCGCTGCGGGCGCTAGAAGGCTTCATTAACTCGTTGTTCCAACTGATGGCGGTGCCTTTGCAGTCGCCGGACTATAGCTGTATCAGCAAGCGCGCCAAGACCGTCGACATCAAGTACCGCCTCCCCAGCCAAGGCCCGGTGGCTCACTTGGTCATTGATGCAACCGGCCTCAAGGTCTATGGCGAAGGCGAATGGAAAATTCGCAAACACGGCAAGGAGAAGCGACGAGTGTGGCGCAAGCTCCACTTGGCGGTGGATGCCACAACCCATGCGGTCATCGCTGCCGAAGTCAGCCTGGAGACGGTGGCGGATAACGAGGTGTTACCGACGTTGCTCAACCCCTTACGACGCAAGATAAAACAGGTCAGCGCCGATGGTGCGTATGACACCAAGGCCTGTCATGCGCTACTGAAGAAGAAGGGGGCGAAAGCCACCATACCGCCGAGAAAAAATGCGGCACCGTGGGAGGAAGGCCATCCCCGCAACGAGGCGGTGACGGCGCTCAAGGCCGGTGAACTGAAGCAATGGAAGAAAGACTCCGGCTATCACCAGCGCTCGATAGCCGAGACCGCCATGTACCGGTTCAAGCAACTCATCGGGCCAACGCTGAGCCTGCGGAACTACAACGCCCAGGTGGGCGAAATCCTGGGGAAGGTTATCGGTATTGCTGAGCAGCGCAAAATCGCATCGGCAGCCGCCATTTCCCCTGAGCCCTTCACAACTATCCACGATGAGGAACAGGCGCTGGCGCCTGATGGCAAAGCGCGTCAGGTGACCCTGATTTAAGGCTGGCTATCCGATAGCACGATCAGTGTAAAAACCAGCAGTGTGAAAACAATCAAGGCGCCAGTGGCGCCTTGATTGTTTGATGAGATGGTCGGTCACCGCTGGCCGTTACCTAAACAGCCATTCCATATCGTCCTCTTCCTCATCCCACCTCATTTGCTTCTGATCCCAGCGGGCCGCCAGATAGGGTTTGAGGGTCTGCAGGGTGGTGATCTCGGCCAGCTGGGCAGTCAGGTGGTCGATATCACGCAGCAAATAGTCCCGATGTTCGGCAAAGGCCTGCTCGGTCTTTTTCTTGGATGATTGCTTGAATTTGTGCAGCACCGCGCCCATTAGCCCGTCTTGCCCGCCGTAGTAGCTGACTTCGAGCTCGCGTAGCTGGCGTTTCAGCATCGGGTTGAGGTAAGCGAGGTTCTCGTCACTGAGCAGGTTATCGAACTCGGGCAGGTGGGTGTGGGCCAGCTGCAACAGGGTGAACATCTCTTTGTTTTCCCAGGCCTGGCTGAGTTGGCCCATGATGCGGGTCTTTTCCGCCTGCATGACGGGGTCGGGTTCCCGATCCGGGTGCAGCGCCAGGGCGAGCTTGCGATAGAGCTGCTTGAGGCTGGATTTGCTGAACAACTGTTCGATGCGCGCCTCTTCCTCTTGCTCACGACGGGTGCGCGCGTGGGCAAAAGCATCTTGCTGCTCAGTGCCGAAGAGAGGCTCATCGGCAAACAACTCATCATCGTCGAAGCGGGCATCCTCTTCTTTATCGACGGTGTTGCACTCTTCGGCCATATGCTGGCGCGCCGCATTCATCATGTACTCGTTCAACCGATCGGGGTTTTTGAGCATCTCGCGCAAGGTATCGATGTCATCGGGGCAGTGGCCACAAGTCTCCATCAGCATCTGGGTAAGAACGTCACACTGATAGTCGAGCTGTTCGTCATCCATGTGCAGGGCGGTATTGGTTTGGATTTGGTGAAAGAGGGGTGCCAAATCCATCTCGCCACGAAACGGATTGGACTCGATATAGCTGATGAGATCGTGGATCCAGTGGTGCAAGGTCTCCCGCTGCCACAGGGTAAAGCTCTTGCGAGCCGTAAAATCGACCAGGCGCTTGGCGAGGGCAAAGATGAGCTCGCACTGTTGACGCTCAAGGGGTTCTATTTCGCTGGTGAAACGCTGATAGATATCGCGGCAGTTGAGGGCTTGCTTGTCGATCTTTGCCTGTAGCTTTTCGAGCGCTTGCCAGTTGCGGTGGAAGAGATCGAGGGCGGGGTTGCCCGTCGCGGGGGAGGGCTGGCGAGCGGGCTGCTTGCGACCCGGATGACGAAGAGACATAGGTCGCCTCCATGGGCGTTAATTGATTCGCTAAAACAAAAAACCGGCGCGTGGCCGGTTTATCGCCGCGTATAAATTGCGCGAAGTCTGCCTTGCTGATGAGTTGCCGGCCATATTCAAGCCTTTCATTTCTTTCGCAACAGATAGCAACAACAGAGAAATAATGGGGTGGCTGATGGGGCTCGAACCCACGACAACCGGAATCACAATCCGGGACTCTACCAACTGAGCTACAGCCACCACTGAAATCATCGCCATTTTGTGTCTGCCAAGGCGTGGCCAAGGTCATCTTGAGATAATCTGCCGAATGGACAATAAGTCACACTCTTCGTCAATAACTCAATGATTTAAAACACATTTTAAATGGCGCGCCCTGCAGGATTCGAACCTGCGACCCACGGCTTAGAAGGCCGTTGCTCTATCCGACTGAGCTAAGGGCGCTCTGTATCGATTAGCCAAGGTGGCTCATCGATGAACTTGGTCGGTGATAAAGGATTCGAACCTTTGACCCTCTGGTCCCAAACCAGATGCGCTACCGGGCTGCGCTAATCACCGAAAATTTCCTGTCCAGCATACCGATAGCGGCGGTACTGGGCAACGGGCGGGCATCATACCCAAGCGGGAAAGGCAGCGTCAACGTATTTTTCCGCCAGTAAATTCAAGTGCCTACTTATTGCCCGCCCAGCGAGCGCTGCTAACACCTGCGCCAAAAAAATGCGACAATGCGCGGCAGTTGAACACATGGTGAGTGAAGAACGATGTCTGCCAAAATCATTGATGGAAAACAGGTTGCGCAAACGATTCGCAATCAGGTCGCAGCGCAAGTCCAACAGCGGTTGGCACAAGGGAAACGGGCGCCAGGTCTAGCGGTGATCCTGGTAGGGGTGGATCCTGCGTCTCAGGTCTATGTCGGCAGTAAGCGCCGCGCCTGTGAAGAGGTTGGGTTTATCTCCCGCTCTTACGATTTGAGCGCGACGGCGAGCCAGGAAGAGCTGCTGGCCCTGATCGATCGGCTCAATGATGATGCGGATGTAGACGGCATTCTGGTGCAACTGCCGCTGCCGGCCCATTGTGATACGACCCAGGTGCTGGAGCGTATTCGTCCCGACAAGGACGTGGATGGCTTCCACCCGTACAACGTGGGCCGTCTGGCGCAACGCATTCCGGCACTGCGCCCCTGTACGCCCAAGGGCATCATGACCCTGATAGAGACCACTGGCGTCAAGACTCATGGTTTGCATGCTGTGGTGGTCGGTGCATCCAACATAGTGGGGCGCCCGATGACGCTAGAGCTGCTGCTGGCTGGTTGCACCACGACCACCTGCCACCGCTTCACCCAGGATCTGGAACAGCAGGTGCGTCGTGCCGACTTGCTGGTCGTGGCCGTGGGCAAGCCGAACTTCATTCCGGGAGAGTGGGTCAAGCCGGGTGCCCTGGTGATCGACGTGGGTATCAATCGTCTGGCTGACGGCTCTCTGGTGGGGGATGTGGAGTTCGAGACGGCGCGTAATCATGCCTCTTTCATCACACCGGTTCCGGGTGGTGTTGGCCCCATGACGGTAGCGAGCCTGATGGAAAACACCCTGAGTGCCTGTCAGGACTATCACGACCAGGCTCTGTGATGATGGGTGAAGCCTGCATCTGATTGGCTTCACGCTCACACTCAAAGCTCAAAATAAAAAACCCGGCAACCTTGCGGTTCGCCGGGTTTTTTATTTATCCAGTTTGACTCTTACATGTTCTGTGCTTCGTTTGGCACGATGACAGAGGCGTGATTTCCTTTCGGCCCCTGCTGCAGTTCGAAGTTGACTGCCTGACCTGCTTTCAAGGTCTTGTAACCTTCCATTTGTATCGTGGAGTAGTGGGCGAAGATATCTTCACCACCCCCTTCCGGACAGATAAACCCAAATCCTTTTGCGTTGTTAAACCACTTGACTGTTCCGGTTGCCATACATCTACATCCTTTTATTGATTACCCTGAAGTCGTTGAGTAACCTGCGCCAGCCCTTTATAACTAGTAGCATACGTCTATAGCAGACGGGCGCCGATTAGCAAGTAACCAATCTAGTCTAACTTTTGAGCGAGTCAAGGAGTTGTTAACAACTGATGTGATCTGGTTAACAAGTCTATTGACAATCTTGTGTTAGACGGTAGTAATCTAGAGGTACCGAAGCGCGACTATGAGCAAGCAGAAAGAACTCTTTGCTAATGAAGAGATTGCACAAGCAGAGAAAACGAAGCTGCAACCGCCACCCATGTACAAGGTCGTCCTGAACAACGACGACTACACACCGATGGAGTTTGTGGTGGAGGTGCTGCAAAAGTTCTTTGGTATGGATTTGGACAAGGCTACCCAAGTGATGCTGAGTGTGCATTATAGTGGTAAGGGAGTCTGTGGTACGTTTACCGCCGAGATTGCCGAAACCAAAGTGGTCCAGGTCAACACCTATTCACGTAACAACGAACATCCACTGCTATGTACCATGGAAAAGGCTTGAATCTGATGACTTGATGGCGAGAACGACACCACATTGTTGCTGTACTAGGGGAGGTGCCTATGTTGAATAAAGATCTAGAAAAGACGCTGAACGAGGCTTTCAAACTGGCCCGTGACGAGCGCCACGAATTCATGACTGTCGAGCACCTGTTGTTAGCCCTGCTGGATAACAGCTCAGCCCTTGAGGCGTTGAGTTCGTGTGGTGCTGATGTGGAACTGATGCGCAAAGAGATCAGCGCATTCATCGGTCAAACAACCCCGCTTATTCCCCGCGATGATGAAGACAGAGAAACCCAGCCCACGCTTGGCTTCCAGCGGGTGTTGCAACGTGCTGTCTTCCATGTGCAATCCTCCGGCAATACTGAGGTCAGCGGCGCCAACGTGCTGGTGGCCATCTTCAGTGAGCAGGAATCTCAGGCGGCCTATTTTCTGAAAAAGGCCGAGATAAGCCGGCTGGATGTGGTCAATTTCCTCTCCCACGGGGTGCGAAAAGACAGCAAGCCGGACAACAGCAGTAACAATGCCGAGTCTGACGATGATGTCTCTGCTGCCCAGATAGAAAGCTTTGCCACCAACCTGAATCAGCTGGTGCTGGAAGGGCGTATCGACCCGCTCATCGGCCGCGATCAGGAACTGAGCCGTACCATCCAGGTATTGTGCCGTCGCCGCAAGAACAATCCGCTGCTGGTGGGTGAAGCCGGTGTTGGCAAGACAGCCATCGCCGAAGGCCTGGCCTATCGCATCGTCAAGGGAGATGTGCCCGAGGTGATTGCCGGTAGCACCATCTATTCACTGGATATGGGGTCCTTGCTGGCGGGCACCAAGTATCGTGGTGATTTCGAAAAACGCCTCAAAGTGTTGCTCAAGCAGATTGAGCGTCAGGAAGGGGCCATCCTCTTCATCGACGAGATCCACACCATCATAGGGGCCGGTGCGGCTTCGGGTGGCCAGCTTGATGCAGCCAACCTCATCAAGCCGTTGCTCTCCAATGGTTTGTTGCGCTGTGTCGGGTCGACAACCTACCAGGAATACTCCCAGATCTTCGAGAAAGACCGTGCCCTGGCCCGTCGTTTCCAGAAGATCGATATCGTCGAGCCGAGTGTGGATGATACCACTCGCATCCTGATGGGCCTCAAGAGCCGCTACGAATCGCACCACGGAGTGCGTTATACAGTCAAGGCGATCCGGGCTGCGGTTGAGCTGTCGGCCAAGTACATCAATGACCGTCATCTGCCTGACAAGGCCATCGACGTGATCGACGAGGCGGGGGCAGGGCAACGTTTGCTGCCGGTGAGCAAGCGCAAGAAAGTGATCAATGTGCCGGAAATCGAAGCCATCGTTGCCAAGATTGCCCGTATCCCGGAGAAATCTGTTTCTTCTTCCGACAAGGAAGTGCTGAAAAACCTGGAGCGCAATCTCAAGATGGTGGTGTTTGGCCAGGACAAGGCCATAGAGGTGTTGACTGATGCTATTCGGCTGTCACGCTCAGGTCTTGGCAATGAACGCCGCCCGGTGGGTTGCTTCCTGTTTGCCGGCCCGACCGGGGTGGGCAAGACGGAGGTCACCCAGCAACTTGGCAAGGCGCTCGGGGTGGAAATGCTGCGTTTTGATATGTCCGAGTACATGGAGCGCCATACCGTCTCACGTTTGATTGGTGCCCCTCCCGGTTATGTCGGTTTTGAACAGGGCGGCTTGCTGACCGACTCAGTGCTCAAGCATCCCCACTCTGTGGTGTTGCTGGACGAGATTGAGAAGGCGCACCCGGATGTGTTCAACCTGCTGTTGCAGGTAATGGACAACGGGACCCTGACGGACAACAACGGGCGCAAGGCCGATTTCCGTAACGTGATCCTGGTGATGACCACCAACGCCGGTGTGCAGGAGACCCAGCGCAAGTCCATTGGCTTCCAGCAACAAGATATGAGCCACGATGCCATGGCGGTGATAAACAAGACGTTCAGTCCTGAGTTCCGCAACCGGCTGGATCACACCATCTGGTTCAACCATCTGGATATGCAGGTGATCCACCAGGTGGTCGACAAGTTCATTGTCGAGTTGCAGGTACAGCTGGATGCCAAGGGTGTGTCTCTTGAAGTGTCCGAGGGTGTCCGCCACTGGTTGGCCGAGAAGGGATATGACAGGGCCATGGGAGCCAGACCCATGGGACGGGTCATCCAGGAACACCTCAAGAAACCACTGGCCAATGAAATCCTGTTTGGATCACTGGTTGATGGAGGGGTAGTGAAGGTTGAGTTGGTAAATGACAGCCTCAGCTTTGACTTTCAGGTCAATATTGAAGCTGTCTCCCACTAAGCACTGATAGTTAGAAAGCGACAAAAAACCCCAGCCGAGAGGTTGGGGTTTTTTGCTGAATTCCTGGCTTAGCGAGAGCGGAAAACAATACGTCCCTTGGAGAGATCGTACGGAGTCAGAGCTACCGTTACTTTGTCCCCAGTCAGGATACGGATGTAGTTTTTGCGCATCTTGCCGGAAATATGAGCGATAACCACGTGACCATTTTCCAGTTCCACACGGAACATGGTATTGGGCAGGGTTTCGAGAATGGTGCCCTGCATCTCAATACTGTCTTCTTTAGCCATTGAATCCTCTTGATAAGCCACAACAAAAATCCGCTGGATCATGCCGGATTTAAGGCTATGTGTAAAGTTTACTCGGGCTTGGTGTCGATATTTTTCCATTCCCCCTGTATCAGCCGCTCGTGAGGCAGGTATTGGCGCTTGTAATTCATCTTGCGGCACGCCTCCACCAGATAGCCAAGATACAACCAGGTGCGACCTGTGCGCTTGGCCAGATCCAGCTGACTCAGAATGGCAAAGGTACCGAGGGAGCGATCGGCGTGAGCCGGATCGAAAAAGGTATACATGGCGCTCAAGGAGTGGGGGAGCAGATCCGTAGTAGCGACCCCGATCAGCCGGTTGTCCTTGCGCATTTCGAGGTAAAGTGGCGGCATCCAGTCGCAATGCAAAAAGCCCTTGTATTGGGTCCGGCTGGGGGGATACATGCTGCCGTCATGGTGACGCTCGCGAATGTAGCGCTCGTAGAGCTGGTAATACTCGGGCTTGTCGTCATAGCTGAGCACCAGTTCAAGGTCCTGATTCAACTGACGGATCCGCTTCTGGCTGCGGCTCGGCACAAAGCGTTCGCTGTGAATGCGCAGCGACTGGCAGGCACTGCAGGCCGGGCAGTGGGGCCGATATATGTCATTTCCGCTGCGCCGAAATCCCGCCGTCAGCAACCGCTCATAGCCGCTGGCATTGAGCAGGTTGTGGTCCATCAATACCAGCAGTTGCTCCTGTTCATGGCCCAGATAGCTGCATTGATGCTTGGGGGTCAGGCCTACCTTGAGGATCACTTCTTCTGTCATAGGCTGATGCTCCCCGCTTGCCAGCAGTTATCTACCAACGGCTGCCGGCTCAGTTTGGTCAGCGCCGTCAAAAACGTCTCTCTTGGCCACTCCTGGATCCCCATGGTGGCCAGAAAATCATTCTGCATCTGGCAATCGATCAGTGCACCACAGTGGCGGGCGAAGTGGTGACAGAGCGCCACCATGGCCAGCTTGGCGCCGTTGTCGATGCGGCTGAACATGGACTCACCGCAGAAGAGGCGGCCGAGGGAGAGGCCATAGAGGCCCGCTTGCAACTGGCCATGCTGCCAGATCTCGACGGAGTGGGCATGACCAAGGCGATGAAGTTGTCGATAGGCGTCGATCATGGGCGTGCTTATCCAGGTTCCACTGGCGCTGCGACGGGGGGCGGCGCAGGCCGCTATTACCTCATTAAAGGCGCGATTGATGGAAATATCGAATGAGGTGCGGCGGATAAATTTGCGCAGGCTGCGACCTATGTGCAGCTGTTCGGGGATGATGACCCCTCTGGGATCCGGCGACCACCACAGCAACGGCTGGTGGGGCTCATTCCACGGGAAGATCCCCTTGTGGTAAGCTGCCAGCAATCGTTCAGGGGAGAGATCCCCGCCGATCGCCAGCAGGCCGTTGGGTTCATCCAGTGCGTGCTCGGGGTCGGGAAACCAGCACAGCGCATCATCCAATTGGGTAAGATAGCGAGACATAAGGCGAAGAGGTTCACAGATGAAGGCCATTATCCTGATAGTATCCAGCTTGCTCTGCTTTGTCACTGCGCCCGCCGGGGCCCAGGTTTACGAGCGCAACACGGCGCGGCCCGTCAATCAGGTGGTGTTTGGCCAGGTGGAGACGGTGCGCAACATCACCCAGCGCCAGATCCTGGAGTCTGAACATTCCGGCTGGAAAACCCTGGGCGGGGCAGTCCTGGGTGGACTGCTTGGCAATCAGTTTGGCGGTGGTCATGGCCGTGAAATTGCCACCGCCGTCGGGGCGCTGGCCGGCGCGGCTGCGGCGCAGCAGTATCAGTCTGGCGGCACTGTGGTGGAGAACAAGCTGGTGGAGCTGCTCATTCGCAACGAGCAGAACGGGCTCATCAATGTCATTCAGGATTATGATCCGGCCATGGTATTCATGAACGGCGACAAGGTGCGCATCCTCTATTTCGACGATGGGGTACGAGTCGACAAGACCTACTGAGGCAAAGCATATCGAGCGAAGCAGGGAAGAGGGAAGAGGAGCAACCCGACGGTCTCCATTGACAGGAGCCTGTCGGGCGGTACTACACGGAACTCATCTAGCTCATGCAGATGAGCCCTGAGACACTATCTTGTCGCGACCTGTGTTTTTTGCCTGATAGAGCAGGCGATCCGCTTCACTCAGTGCCTCGTCCATGGAGACTCGCCCGACACTGATCACCCCGAAACTGGCGCGAACGAACAGTGGCGTCTCCCGTGACAAGGGTTGCTGACGCAGTTGTTGGCGCAGTCCCTCCAGCCGTTTGAGCAGCACTGGCACTGTGCAATGGGGCACCATAAGGGCAAACTCCTCCCCCCCAAAGCGGGCAATCATGGCATCGGGGAAGAACTGGGTCAGCAACCGGGTAAGGTGGCAGAGCAGTTGATCGCCGATGGCATGACCCCAGTGATCGTTGACCTGCTTGAAGTGATCCACATCGAGGACACACAGCGCGAGCGGCGTCTGCTGGCGCTGATGCTCCTCAAACCACTTTTGCCCCTCGTTGAACCAGTAGCGCCGGTTATAAAGCCCGGTCAGGTAATCGCGGTTGGCGGATTCCTGAATGCTGTTGAACTGCTCAAGCGCCTCCAGGTTATGGCTGACCCGACACTGCAACTCTTCCGGCTCGAACGGCTGGTTGAGAAAGTCGTTGGCCCCTTGCTTGAGGTAGCGGGCAGACAAGCCCCGTTTGTCCGACACCGAGATCCCTATGATGGCGAGCTGCTGCTTGCTGTAGCGCTCTCGCAGCATCCGCACCAAGCTGATGCCGTCAATTTCCGGCATATAGTAGTCGACCAGTACCAGCCGGATGGCCGGATGCTGCTCAAGGGTGGCAAGGGCTTCGCGGGCATGGCTCGCCTCGTGGACCAGCAACAACTGCTTGCGTAGCTGTGCCATAGTGCGGTGGCGGGAGGTGCGTGAATCATCGACGACCAGCACTTCAATCTGCTGATTGAGATAGAGGCGATGCACCAGACCGACCGCGTATTGCAGGGAGTGACGTGAATCTTTCATCACATAATCCAGCACCCCTGCTTCCAGCCAGGCCTCCCGCTTGTCTTCGCTGATGTCGGCGGTGAGGATCACCACTGGCAAGCCTCGCTCCAGCAGCACCTTGACGGCTTCCCCGCTGGGAGCATCAGGCAGGGTGAGATCCACCAGCGCGACCACGTATTCGTCTCCCTGGCAGTGACGTGCCCCCTCCAGGGTATCGAAGGCATCAATCTCCAGGCCAGTTTGCTGCGCGATGGCCTGGATCAACATGCGACGGATCGTCATGCTATCTTCGACAATCAATATTTTCTGTTTCATCCGGCTCCTTAACGTAAAAAGGCATGCCTCACGGCATGCCTTTTATATCCCTTGCGCTTATTGCGCGTCCAGATATCGCTCGGCATCGAGGGCGGCCATGCAGCCGGTGCCGGCAGATGTGATGGCCTGACGGTAGTTGTGATCGGCCACGTCGCCGGCGGCAAATACCCCTTCAATGCTGGTCTGGGTGGCAAAGCCGTCCAGCCCGCCACGGACGATCAGGTAGCCGTTTTGCATCGCCAGCTGGCCCTCGAAGATCTGGGTATTCGGCTGGTGGCCGATAGCGATGAATACGCCCATCAGCGGCAGATCCGTGGTGGTGTCATCCTGCGTGCTGCGCAGGCGCACACCGGTCACGCCCATCTGATCCCCCAGCACTTCGTCCAGGGTCTGGTGGGTGTGCAGCACTATGTTGCCGCTCGCTACCTTGTCGTGCAGACGCTTGATCAGGATCTTCTCGGCGCGAAACTCATCGCGGCGGTGAATGAGGTGCACCTTCTTGGCGATGTTGGCAAGATAGAGTGCCTCTTCCACTGCGGTATTGCCGCCGCCGATCACCGCCACTTCCTGGTTGCGATAGAAGAAGCCGTCACAGGTAGCGCAGGCGGAGACGCCGCGTCCCTTGAAGGCCTCTTCGGAAGGCAGTCCCAAATATTTGGCGGAGGCGCCGGTGGCGATGATCAGCGCATCGCAGGTGTATTCGGCGCTGTCGCCCTTGAGGCGGAACGGACGCTGGGTCAGCTCCACTTCATTGATATGATCAAACAGGATGCGGGTATCGAACTTCTCCGCATGGGCCTTCATGCGCTCCATCAGGGCTGGACCGGTCAGACCTTCGGGATCACCGGGCCAGTTTTCCACCTCTGTGGTGGTGGTCAGCTGACCACCTTGCTGCATGCCTGTGATGAGCAGAGGATTCAGGTTGGCGCGGGCTGCGTAGACGGCGGCAGTGTAACCGGCCGGGCCTGACCCCAGGATCAGCAGTTTGCTGTGAGTGACTTGGCTCATGATGTGATTTCCGAGACGTGATGAGTTTGCGCGATTGTAGGTAATTCGTGATATGGGGTCAAAGGTCAGTGAGTCGATTGTGCCAATCGATGATGGGTGCAGGCTGATGCTCATGTTGAGGTGAAAAGGGTCCATTCTGGACGGATCCTGACTCAGAGAAGTGCGTTTGCCGGCGCGAGGTTGGGCGTGGCTTGCGAGTTCGCTCGGGATGATCTTGGTCCCCCGGTATTTCGGCTGCGTTGTCGTGTCTTGCCTTGCCTCGTTGACGAAGCCGCAAACCGGATGTGTACGGGTGAGGGGCTTCTTGTTTTGCCCGTATCTGTGTCATGCCGACGATGGCCGAACCCGGCTTCATGCGGACAATATGGTCATGGTTGACAACTCTTGGCGCAGTGGCGCCCGATACCATCATTGCGTAGCAGATCCCTGTCTTGACCACCTCAACAGCAAGATGACCCTCAGCAGAGTACCAAGACAGTCAGGTAGAAGAGGAGCATGCGGGCTATTCGAATGAATAGAGATGCGTTCAGCCACTTTCTTCGCCATGGGCGGCAGCGTCAGGTCATTTCTGGGTGGATGGTTTAGAGGGGGCCGCGATTGAAGGATAGGGCCAGTGCCTGGGACCCAATGCAAACAGGTGGCACAACGGGATTAAAGAGGGGATGTTCCCCGCGGGTCAGGCATGTTTGATGTGCGGAGTTATCTGGTCTGGATGATCATCCGGTCTTGGCGAAAACGGCTGCTGCAGAGACCAAAATATCGGCACCGACAGCGCGATAATCTGCCTCATCCAAGCCAATGCCGCTTCCTGCGCCGCTTTGGACGAAAACAGTATGGTTTCGTGCTGTCAGTTCACGTACACTGGCCGGAACCATGTCTAGGCGATATTCATGGTTTTATATTTCTTTAGGTACACCGATAATCATGCTATCCCTCGTCTATCGACCGGTGTTTTATGTTGCTTCAAGGTTACGTAACATTTGCGCCTAGCATATTCAGGTATTGACAGGATTTGTGACCATAATTATAAAATGACTGGTGATTCTTACCAAAAAATAGCCAAAGGATGGAATAAAATGATGGAAGCTAAGAGTCGGCTAAAGGATTTGGACAGGATTGACCGCAACATTCTGAATGAACTGCAAAAGGATGGCAGGATTTCGAACGTTGAGTTGTCCAAGCGAGTTGGCCTGAGTCCTACACCGTGTCTGGAACGGGTTCGTCGCCTCGAGCGACAAGGTTATATCGAAGGATATGCCGCTATTCTGAACCCTCATTATCTGGATGCGTCTCTGCTGGTGTTCGTGGAAATTACCCTCAATCGCGGTGCGCCGGATGTGTTTGAACAGTTCAACAAGGCTGTTCAGGTGCTTGAAGAGATCCAGGAGTGCCATCTGGTCTCCGGCGATTTCGACTATCTGCTCAAGACCCGCGTCAGCGACATGTCGGCCTACCGCCGCCTGCTGGGGGAAACCCTGCTGCGACTGCCCGGCGTCAATGACACCCGCACCTATGTGGTGATGGAAGAGGTCAAGCAGAGCAGTCGTCTGGTGATCAGCACCCGTTGAGTTGGGTTATGCTGTGGCTTGCTAGGCTAATGACAAGTCACGACAGTCAGAAACGAGCGGCCGGTCCGCTCGTTTCTTCTTATCGAGTTGGTTGTGAATATGGCCCAGCCCATCAGGCACTGGCTGACAATCGGTGGGCTTTTCAGGGATACTAGGCCCCCTTATCCCCCCGCATTATATGTTTTCAGAAAGGAGCCGGAGTTTGGCCGATAAAAAGCTGTTTACTCCTTTATCAGGTACACAACGGATCTTCGAAGCCGTCTTGATCGCCATCACTCTGATGGCTGCCTATCTCTTGCTTGCCCTGTTGTCCTATCATCCCGCCGATCCCGGTTGGTCGCAGACCTCCTGGCAAGGGGAGGTGAAGAACCTCGCCGGCAGCGCGGGGGCCTGGCTCGCCGATATCACCATGTTTACCTTTGGGGCTTTCTCCTATCTGGTCCCCCCCCTGGTAGTTTTACTGGGCTGGAGCCTGTTCTGGCGTCCGAGCCGGCTGCTGGATGTGGACTATCTCACCCTGTCGGTGCGCATCGTCGGCTTCGTGCTGACAGTGCTCGGCATGTCCGCCATTGCCAGCATGAACTTCAATGACATGCAGAATTTTTCCGCCGGTGGCCTGGTGGGGGACGTGATCGCCTCCGCCGTGGTGCCGCTGTTTGGCGGCGTCGGTGCCAATCTGATGTTGCTCTGCTTCGTGGCAACCGGCATCACACTGTTTACCGGCTGGTCCTGGCTCACCATAGTCGAGCGGATTGGCGCCACCTGTACCGGTTCGGTCAGCGCCATCTACCACTTCCCCACTACACTGGGTCGCTGGTTGACCGGTGGCTGGCGTCAGCCCCGTTACGAGGGAGCGGATCCCTTGCTGGAAGGGGGCGTCGGTGCCCTCGAGCTCGATGATGAAGACGAGGATGAGCCGCACTCCAGCTGGACCCATCGTCCCAAGGGTAACGGTACCGCCAAGGGCCAGAAGGCAACCTCCGATGAGTGGCTGCCGGAGCTCGATGACGATACCTTCCAGTTCGACCCGCAGTTTGATGATGAAGATGACGAGCCGGCACCCGTGGCCAAACCCAAGCGCGCTGCCGCTGCCAATGCCCGTCGCCAGCCGGCCCTGACCACGGCCGATGACGAGGATGACGAATTCGATCTGCCCTGGGCCGAGGGTGAGGATGAGCCGGTCGCACCGGTTGCCGCCGCGCCGGGCAAGCCCAAGCGCCGTGTGCAACTGAGCATGCCCCCCTTGCCGAGCATCGAGCTGCTGGACAGACCGCCCGCCAAGACCCAGATGATGAGCAAAGACGAGCTGGACCGTATGGGCCGTTTGGTGGAAGCCAAGCTGGCCGACTACAACGTGCAGGCCAAGGTGGTCGGTGTCTATCCGGGCCCTGTCATCACCCGTTTCGAGCTGGATCTGGCCCCTGGCATGAAGGCGAGCAAGATCACCAACCTGTCGCGGGACTTGGCCCGATCACTTTCCGCCAGCAGTGTGCGGGTGGTGGAAGTGATCCCGGGCAAGACTTTCGTCGGTATCGAGTTGCCCAACCGGGTGCGCCAGACCGTTTACCTGCGCGAGACTCTCGATTGCGATGCTTTCCGTGATAGCCGCAACCCCCTTACCATGGGGCTCGGTCAGGACATTGCAGGGGAGCCCGTGGTGGTGAATCTGGCCAAGATGCCGCACTTGCTGGTGGCCGGTACGACCGGTTCGGGCAAGTCGGTGGGGGTCAACACCATGATCATCTCCATGCTCTACAAGTCGTCCCCGGACGATCTGCGTTTCATCATGATCGACCCCAAGATGCTGGAGCTCTCTGTCTACGAAGGGATCCCCCATCTGCTGACCGAAGTGGTCACCGACATGAAGGATGCTGCCAACGCCCTGCGCTGGTGTGTGGGCGAGATGGAGCGCCGTTACAAGCTGATGTCGGCGGTCGGGGTGCGTAACCTCAAGGGCTACAACGACAAGGTATTGGCTGCGGCTGCTGAGGGAGAACCGATGCGGGATCCCTTGTGGCGCCCGGGTGACTCCATGGATCAGATGCCGCCGGAGCTGGAAAAGCTGCCCCACATAGTGGTGGTGGTGGACGAATTCGCCGACATGATGATGATTGTCGGCAAGAAGGTCGAAGAGCTCATCGCCCGTATTGCCCAGAAAGCGCGGGCAGCCGGTATTCACCTCATACTGGCGACCCAGCGTCCGTCGGTGGATGTGATCACCGGTCTTATCAAGGCCAACATACCGACCCGGATCTCGTTCCAGGTGTCGAGCAAGATCGACTCACGTACCATTCTGGATCAGGGCGGTGCCGAATCCCTGCTTGGCATGGGCGACATGCTCTACATGCCGGCCGGTACCTCCAACCCCACCCGTGTCCACGGCGCTTTCGTCGATGATCACGAGGTACATAAGGTGGTGGCGGACTGGAAACTGCGCGGTGAACCTAACTACATCGAAGAGATCCTCTCCGGTGAGTCAGGCGGCGAGGGTGGCAGCAGCGAATATGGCGGTGGTAGCGACGAAGAGCTCGACCCCCTGTTTGACGAGGCGGTGGCTTTCGTGGTGGAGTCGCGCCGTGGCTCGACGTCCAGCGTGCAGCGCAAATTCAAGATTGGTTACAACCGTGCGGCTCGTCTCATCGAGCAGATGGAAAATCAGGGTATCGTCAGCTCGCCGGGCGGCAATGGTCAGCGCGATGTGCTGGCACCGCCGCCGGTACGGGACTAAGGCTCACCCTTCCTCTACCCTGGCCATGCCCTCATCGGGTGTGGCCTTTTATCGAGAGCGTCTTCATGAAAAGCGTGATGAAAAAACAACTGTTGATAGGGTCTGTGCTGCTGGTTGCCAGCAGTCAGGTGTGGGCGGATGCGGCCAGCAGCCTCAAGCAGAAGCTGGCCGATGTGAGCCTCTTCTCCGCCAAGTTTGCCCAGACCGTCTACGACAGCAAGGGCAAGGAGCTGCAAAAGGCCGGTGGCGATCTGCTGGTGCAGCGCCCGAATCGTTTCAACTGGCATACCACCTCGCCGGACGAGAGCCTGATCGTGGCGGATGGCAAGGACGTCTGGGTCTATGACCCCTTCGTCGAGCAGGTAACCGCCCTCAAACTCAAGGATGCGGTCCTCAATACCCCCTTCATCCTGATCGCCGGCAACGATGACAAATTCTGGAAGCACTATGACGTGACCCAGGAAGGGAATGTCTACACCGTTACCAGCCGCAACAAGGATGAGCTGATCGCCTCCTTTCGCGTCACGTTCGACAGGCAGAACAACATCAGTCGTTTCGATGTGAAAGAGGCACAGGGGCAATGGAGCGAATTTACCCTGAGCAGTTTCAACCGCAAGCCGGTGCTCAAGGGCAACGAATTTGTTTTCAAGATCCCGAAGGGGGTCGAGCTGGACGACCAGCGCTGATGAGCAATTTCTCTTTGGATGTCTCGTCGGGCCATCACCTGCTGGCGGCCCGCATGATGTCTTTGGATCTATCGTCGAGCAGTCCTCCACTGGCGGTCGGCATGACGCTGGATGGTCAATGCAGATGAGCAATTTATCCCTGGATTTTTCGTCGGACTTTCGTCCGCTGGCGGCCCGGATGCGGCCGCAAAACCTCGACCAGTACATAGGTCAGCAGCATATCCTGGGGCCTGACAAGCCCCTGCGCAAAGCGATCCTGGCCGGTCACTGCCACTCGATGATTTTGTGGGGGCCGCCCGGTACCGGCAAGACCACCCTGGCGGAACTGATGGCGCACTACTGCCAGGCCGAGGTGGAGCGGCTCTCCGCGGTGACCTCCGGTATCAAGGAGATCCGCGCCGCCATCGACAAGGCAAAGGAGAACAGCTGGCGCGGGGTGCGTACCATATTGTTCGTCGATGAGGTGCACCGCTTTAACAAGAGCCAGCAGGATGTGTTCCTGCCCCACATCGAAGACGGCACCATCACCTTTATCGGTGCCACCACCGAAAACCCCTCGTTTGAACTCAACAACGCACTGCTCTCCCGGGCCCGGGTCTATCTGCTCAAGCGGCTGGAGGAGGACGACATCCTCGCCATGATCGATCAGGCAATGACAGACTCCCGCGGTCTCAATGATCCGGCACTCACCTTTGCCCCCGGAGTGAAGGAGGCGCTGGCCAAAGCCGTGGATGGTGACGGGCGCAAGTCCCTCAACTACCTGGAGCTCTTGGCCGACATGGCCGAAACCAATGGGGCAGGGGAGAGGGTGATCGACAGTGCCCTGCTCGCCGCCGTGGTGGGTGAGCACGTGGCGCGCTTTGACAAGGGGGGCGATCACTTCTACGACCTCATCTCGGCGGTGCACAAGTCCATTCGCGGCTCGGCCCCCGATGCGGCCCTCTACTGGTATGCCCGCATGGTGAGCGCAGGTTGCGATCCCCTCTACATCGCCCGCCGCTTGCTGGCGATTGCCTCGGAAGATGTGGGCAATGCCGACCCAAGAGCCATGCAGGTGGCGCTGTCGGCCTGGGACTGCTTCCACCGCATCGGTCCTGCCGAAGGGGAGCGGGCCATCGCCCAGGCCATCGTCTACCTTGCCTGCGCCCCCAAGAGCAATGCGGTCTACACCGCCTGGAAAGCGGCGCTCAACGACGCCAAAAACCTGCCCGATTTCGAGGTGCCGCCGCACCTTCGCAACGCACCCACCAAGCTGATGAGCGATCTGGGCTATGGCGCCGAGTACCGCTACGCCCATGACGAACCGGGGGCCTATGCCGCTGGCGAGCAATATTTTCCGCCGGAGCTGGCGGGCAAGCAGTACTACCAGCCCACGGATCGCGGTCTCGAGAAGCAGATCGCCCAGAAGCTCGATTATCTCCACGAGCTGGATAAACAGAGCCCACGCAAGCGGGACACCTGACAGGGCGAGCCCGCCTATGTGCATTCGTGATCCCCGGGGCTATATGAGCCTTGCATCGTCAAGGGGCCAGCAGGGGTCGTATTTGCCCTCACAGGGCAGGTAACGTCAGTAAAAACGACATAAATAGTCCCTGTTCGCGCGGGGGGGCGGTCTGATACACTGCCCCTCTGACCCCGCTTGTCTTGGCCTGATGCCATCTTCTTGATTTCGAAGGCCTGATTTTGAAGGCCCGAAGCTGAAGACGATAGGGGTGCGCCAACCGATGTTAACTTCCGGATCTGTTTTCTCGCCCGGTCTGATGACCCAGGCCCAGATCCCATTTTAAAAAAGTAGGTAAACCATGCTGGATCCCAAATATCTGCGTAGCGAGATCGATGAAGCTGCCGCTCGTCTGGCGACACGTGGCTACGTTCTGGACGTAGTGGCTGTCAATGCTCTGGAAGAGAAACGCAAGGATCTGCAGTCCCGTACCCAGGAGCTGCAGGCCGAGCGCAATGCCCGCTCCAAGTCCATCGGTGAGGCTGCCCGTCGTGGTGAAGATGTGGCTCCGCTCAAGGCCGAGGTGACCAAGATCAACGACGAGCTTGAAACCAGCAAGGTTGAGCTCGATGCGCTGCTGACTGAGATCAAGTCCATCTCCGATGCCATTCCCAACCTGCCGAGTGACACCACTCCTGTGGGGCGCGACGAGAACGACAACGTCGAAGTGCGCCGCTGGGGTACCCCGCGCGCGTTCGACTTCCCGGTGCGCGATCACATCGATCTCGGTGAAGCGGCCAAGGGTGTCGACTTCAAGAACGGCGTCAAACTCTCCGGCGCCCGTTTCGTGGTGATGAAGGGTCAGATTGCCCGCCTGCACCGCGCCCTGGCGCAGTTCATGCTGGACTTGCACACTCTGCAGCACGGTTACACCGAGTGCTACGTGCCTTACCTGGTGAACCCGGACAGCCTGTACGGCACCGGCCAACTGCCCAAATTCTCCGAAGACTTGTTCAACACCGGCATCAATGGTGAAGGGGAAGAAGAGGGCAAGGTGCGCAAGTTCTCCCTGATCCCGACCTCCGAAGTGCCGCTTACCAACATGGCACGCGACGAGATCTTCGATGAGCAGGAGCTGCCCATCAAGATGACGGCCCACAGCCCCTGCTTCCGCTCCGAAGCGGGTTCCTACGGCCGTGACACCCGTGGTCTCATCCGCATGCACCAGTTCGACAAGGTCGAGATGGTGCAGCTGGTTCACCCCGAGAAATCCTGGGATGCGCTGGAAGAGATGGTGGGTCACGCCGAGAAGGTGCTGCAACTGCTGGAGCTGCCGTATCGCGTGATGGTGCTCTCTACCGGCGACATGGGCTTCTGCGCCGCCAAGACCTACGATCTGGAAGTGTGGCTGCCGGCCCAGAACACCTATCGTGAGATCTCCTCCGTCTCCAACTGCACCGATTTCCAGGCGCGCCGGATGCAGGCTCGCGTGCGTATCGATGGCAAGCCCCAGCTGCTACACACCCTGAATGGCTCAGGTCTGGCAGTGGGCCGCACCTTGGTGGCCGTGATCGAGAACTACCAGCAGGAAGATGGCCGCATCGCCATTCCGGCGGCGCTGCAATCCTACATGGGCGGTCTGACCCACATAGGCTAAGCGCACTCGCGTAAATACAACGCCATGGCCATGCCATGGCGTTGTGCATTTGGGCGCCAAATCTTCGCGTTGGCACCGAAAAAAGTGCTTCATCCGGCCCCTGGTCGAACATTTAACACATTTTTATCAAGCATTGCGCAATCGTTTTTGTTAGACTGCGCCGCAATTTCGCAGGACACTTTTTCCTATGGTCTGGATTGATTACGCCATCATCGGCATCGTCGGTTTCTCCGCTCTCATCAGCCTGGTACGTGGTTTCGTCAAGGAGGCCATGTCCCTTGTCACCTGGTTTATCGCCTTCTTTATCGCCAGCCATTTCTATCCCGATCTCGCCGTCTATTTCACCTCGTTCTCCGATCCCCTGGTACGCAACGGCCTGGCCATTGCAGCCCTGTTCGTGGCGACCCTGATCCTGGGCGGGGTAGTGAACTATGTGGTGGGGCTGCTGGTGGAAAAAACAGGCCTGTCAGGAACGGATCGGGTGCTTGGCATCTGTTTTGGCGCCATTCGCGGAGTGCTGATCGTCAGTGCCCTGCTGTTTTTTATGGATACCTTCACCAGCCTCTCCCAGAGCGACTGGTGGGTGGCGTCCAAGCTGGTACCCGAGTTCAAACCGGTTATCCAGTGGTTTTTCGGGTTCATGTTGAACTCATCCAGTTTTCTTAAACAGGTATAGTGACTTCGAGGTAGCAAAGACATGTGTGGTATTGTCGGTATAGTTGGCACCACCCCCGTCAATCAGGCCCTCTACGACGCCTTGACGGTGTTGCAGCACAGGGGACAGGATGCCGCCGGGATCGTGACCATAGACAGTGGAAACTTCCGGCAACGCAAGGCCAACGGCCTGGTGAAGGACGTGTTTGAAGTGCGTCACATGCAGCGACTGAAGGGGCATATCGGCATAGGTCATGTCAGATATCCCACCGCAGGCAGCTCAAGTGCCGCTGAAGCCCAACCTTTTTACGTGAACTCTCCCTACGGCATGGTGCTGGCCCACAACGGCAACCTCACCAACGCCAAGGATCTCAAGGAGCAGCAGTTCAAGGTGGCCCGTCGTCACATCAACACCACCTCCGATTCGGAAGTGCTGCTGAACGTGCTGGCCCACGAGCTGGATCTCTGCGACAAGATGGCGCTGCGTCCGGAGGATATCTTCTCTGCGGTGCGCAAGACCCATCAGCAGATCCGTGGCGCCTATGCTGTCGTCTCCCTGGTGATTGGTCATGGCCTCATCGGCTTTCGTGATCCCAACGGCATTCGTCCGCTGATCCTGGGTCGTCGGGCAGACGAGCAGGGCCAGGTGGAGTACATGCTCGCCTCCGAGAGCGTGGCGCTTGACGCCATCGGTTTCGAGACGGTGCGCGATGTCGCGCCGGGTGAAGCCATCTACATTACCGAGCAGGGCCAGCTCTTCTCCGAGCAGTGTGCGGAAAACCCGCAGATGAGCTCCTGCATCTTCGAATATGTCTACTTCGCCCGTCCTGACTCCTGCATCGACAAGGTCTCCGTCTATGCCGCCCGCCTCAACATGGGTCGCAAGCTGGGCCAGAAGATTGCGCGCGAGTGGGAAGATCTCGATGTGGATGTGGTTATCCCCATCCCGGAGACCTCCTGTGACGTGGCGCTGGAGATAGCCCATACCTTGAACCTGCCGTATCGTCAGGGCTTCGTGAAGAACCGCTACATAGGCCGTACCTTCATCATGCCGGGCCAGACCCAGCGCAAGAAGTCGGTACGCCGCAAGCTCAACGCCATCAGCTCCGAATTCAAGGGCAAGAAGGTGTTGTTGGTGGATGACAGTATAGTGCGGGGTACTACCTCTGAGCAGATCATCCAGATGGCCCGAGAAGCGGGCGCGGCCAAGGTCTACTTCGCCTCGGCGGCACCGGAAATCCGTTTCCCCAATGTCTATGGCATCGACATGCCGACCGCCAACGAGCTGATCGCCCACGGCAGGGAAGTGGAAGAGGTGTGTGCATTGATTGGTGCCGATGGCCTGATTTTCCAGGATCTGGAAGATCTGGAAGAAGCGGTGCGGGAGATCAACCCAGAGTTGCGCCACTTCGAGACTTCGGTGTTCAACGGTCACTATGTCACCTCGGACGTGGATCAGTCCTATCTGGATCACTTGAATGCCATGCGCAGCGATGACAACAAGGCGGTGCGTGAGTGGCAGGAAGGCACCAGCAATCTGGAAATTTTCAACGAAGGCAGTTAAACGTTTTCGTTGTCAGTGACAGAGATGAGATGGGGGCTGCGGCCCCCATTGTTGTGTCTGGGCAATGGGGGAGGGATGTTATCTGCTTGAAAAAAAAGCACTTATGCAGCCGGGTATGGGCAGTGGCGGCGGGATCCGCTAGCATAGTCAGCCTGTCGCGCCCTTCGCGCAGTCGTATCCACTCGACTAAATGCCGTATCAACCAGAACAGACGAGAATTCAGATGGATGACTTGTTAGCCCCCGTGCGCCAGTTTTTGCAGTGCGAGACCCCGGACGAGTGGGTGGCCATGGCGCGCGATCCCGCCCATCTGCCCACCCTGCTCATCGATCACGCCAACTGCGAGAACAAGGCTGCGCTCACTGCCCACAGCCTGGTGCGTCGCTACTGCCTGCCCAAGGGAAAACGTCATCTGCTGCCCAAGCTGGAATTCTATCGGGAGCTGGATGCCATCCCGGAGAAGGCCGAGATCCTGGGCAAGCGCAGTATGGGGGAGTCCGATCGCACCGTGTTTGAGGAGCTGGCCCGCAACCCGCTGCTGTTTCCCATGGTGCGGCTCATTCAGGAGGAGCTGCACCACTTTGAGCAGGTACTGGCGCTGATGGCCGCGCGCAACATCCCCTATGGCCCCGTGACCGCCTCCCGCTACGCCCGCAACCTGATGCAGCATGTACGCACCCACGAGCCTGCCACCCTGGTCGACAAGCTGATCATCGGTGCCTACATAGAGGCGCGCTCCTGCGAGCGCTTTGCCAAGCTGGCGCCCCATCTGGACGAGGAGCTGGGCCGTTTCTATGTCTCCCTGCTGCGCTCCGAGGCGCGCCACTACCAGGACTATCTGGCCCTGGCCGAGCAATATGCGGGTGAGGATATCAGCGAGCGGGTGGCTTATTTTGGCAAACTCGAAGCCGAGCTTGTCTGCTCGCCGGATCCGCAATTCAGGTTCCATAGCGGGCTGCCTGTCAGATCTGACAGTTGTTGATGTCAAGGGGGCTGCCTACCATGGCCATGTTCCTACTACGAGCGACGCATCATTTTTGAGCGCAATTCCCGGCCCCTGAGCCGGGATTTTTTTGCGCGTTTTCAAGCAGGTGAGCAGGGGAGAGTGCCGGTGCCAGAGCTGGCACCGGCCACGGGATCAGCGGCGGTATTCGTTGTTGTAGTTCTGGATCAGGCGGCGGGTCACCTCATGCTGGGGATCGGCGAACACCTTGAGGGTTTTGCCGCGCTCCACCACTCGTCCGTCGTGCATTACCAGCACCTCGTCACTGATGTGGCTGACTACCCCCAGATCGTTGGCTACCAGCACATAGCTCAGTCCCATGGTCTCCTGCATCTCCAGCAGCAGGTTGATGATCTGGGAGCGTACCGAGATATCCAGGGTGGAGAGCGCTTCATCGGCTACCACTATCTTGGGATTGAGGATCAGCGCCCGTGCCAGCGCCACCCGCTGCTGCTGACCGGCGGAGAGCATCTGGGGGTAGAAGAGGGCGTGATCCGGCAGCATGCCCACCATGCGCAGGGTCTGCACTACCTTGTCGTGTCGCTCCTCGTCACTCATTTCGGTGTTGAGCCGCAGCGGTGTCTCCAGGATCTGGCCGACCCGGATCTTGCGATTGAGGGAGGAGTTGGGGTCCTGGAAGATCATGCGCAGCAGCTTGCAGCGGGTCTGGTAGTCGCCATGCACCAGGGTCTGACCCTCGATGGCGATGTCGCCGCTGGTGGGCTCTATCATGCCGGCCAGGATCCGTGCCAGGGTACTCTTGCCGGAGCCAGCCTCACCGACGATGGCCAGCGTCTGGCCCACGTCCAGATCAAACGAGAGCGGCTTGATGGCTTCCACCGCCCGGCGGCGAAACAGGCCGGTGCGGTTTTGATAGGTCTTGCTAAGGCCTCTGACCTGCAACAGGGAAGGTTCAATCACAAGCTGTGCTCCTTGACGGGGGCGTTAACGAACATCATTTTTTCGGCTCCTCCATGTTCAGCGGGAAGTGGCAACTGAACTGGTGGCCTTTTATCTTGCTCATCAGCGGCGTCTGTACGCACTGCTTCTGGGCATAGGGGCAACGGGGACCAAGTCGGCAACCTATGGGCAGATGCTGCAGCGGTGGAATGACACCGGGCAGGGTTTCGAGTCGCGACTTGTGGCGCACCAGCTTGTCAAAGTCGGGAATGGACTTGAGCAAGGCATCGGTATAGGGGTGGTGCGGGGTATCCAGGATCTGATCCCGGGTACCGACCTCCACCATCTGGCCGCAGTACATCACATTGATGGTGTCGGTCAGGTTGGCGATGGCGGCAATGTCGTTGCTGATGATGAGAATGGTGGTGTTGCCCAGCTTGTTCATCTTGTCCAGCAGCCGCAGGATCTGGGAGTGGGTGGTGGACTCCATGGCGCTGGTGGGCTCATCGGCTACCAGCAGGCGCGGCTTGTTGGCAATGGCCATGGCGATCATCACCTTCTGACACATGCCGTCAGAGAGCTCGTGCGGATAGGCGCGCATTACCTTGCGGTGATCCTTGACGCCGACCCTGTGCAGCAGTGCGATGGCTTTTTTCTTGCGCCACTGGAAGCGTTGCCAGAATTTCCCTTCAAACGAATCGGTCGGGATCGCCTCTTCCAGCTGGGCGCCAATCTCCCCGGACGGATCCAGGCAGCTGATGGGGTCCTGAAAAATCATGGCTATCTCGCGGCCCATGATCCGGCGCCGCTCCTTGGGGGCCATGGTCAGCAGATCCATGTCGTTGAAGCGCATCCGGTCGGCACGTACCGTCCAGTTGTCTTTCTGGATGCCGACGATCACTTTGGCAATCAAGCTCTTGCCAGAGCCGGATTCCCCCACCAGGCCGCGGATCTCCCCCTCGGTCAGGGTCAGGCTCACCTTGTCCACCGCCTTGACCTTGCCCTGTGGCGTGTCAATTTCGATGGTGAGGTTGCGTATGTCGAGCAAGGGCATTAATCATTCCCCTCTTTGAGTGCTTCGCGGATGCCTTCACCCACTAAATTGGTTACCAGCACGCTGAACAGTATGGCCATGCCCGGGAGGGTCACGGTCCAGGGGGCGAGATAGATGAGATCGCTCGAGTCGGCCAGCATGGCCCCCCACTCCGGCTGGGGAGACTGGGCACCGAGGCCGAGAAAACCCACCGCCGAGATATCGAGGATGGCGGCAGAGAGGGTGCGAGTGGTCTGGGCGACCAGGGTCTCCACTATGTTCGGCAGTATGGCTAGACGCATGATCCGAAACGGGGGCGAGCCGTCGAGGCGGCTAGCGATGATGTACTCCTTTTGCATCTCGGTATGGACCGCATTGTAGGTCGCCCGGATGAAGGGAGGGATCAGCGCCAGCGTAATGGCGATCAAGGTGTTGAACAGGCCGGGCCCCAGAATGGCGACCATGATGATGGCCAGCAGCAGGGAAGGGATGGAGAGCAGGGTATCGAGCAGGTGGTGCAGTACGCTCGATTTGAGCCCCTTGCTCATGCCGCCCAGGATGCCGATGGCGGTGCCGGCCACCATGGCGATCAGCACCACCAGCAAGGCATTGCCGAAGGTGAAGCGCGCGCCCACCACCAGGCGGGAGAGGATGTCACGGCCCAGATCGTCTGTGCCAAGGAAGTAGTCTATGTTGCCGCTGTTGGCCCAGGAGGGCGCCAGCAGCAGGCGGGAGCTGTGTTGATCATCGATGCCGTAGGGCACCAGCAATGGGCCAATGAGGGTGATGAGCAGCAAGATCACGAAGCACCAGAGTGCCCCCATTGCCAGTGGATTGCGGCGATAGGAGGCCCAGGTCTGCTCCAGCGGGGAGAGGATCTTGAGCTCGGGGTAGAGGCTAGTCTTGTCTTGCATAGGATTCCTGGCTCCAGGTCATGCCATGAGCACGTTCAGTCTTGTTTTGCATAGAGTTCTTTGCGCCGCGCCGGATAGATGATGGTGGTGAGCAGCTCTGTGCTGACGCTGGTAAAAATGACGAAACCAGCCACTACCAGGGTGGCGCCACGGATGGCGGCATAGTCCTGCAGGGCTATGCTGTTGATGAGCCAGCGGCCGATCCCGTGCCACTCGAACACCACCTCCGTGATCATGGCGGAGGTGAGCACGCTGCCCAGCTGCAGACCCAGCAGCGGCAACACGGGGGGCAAGGCATTCTTGAGGCCATGGCGCCAGACAATCTGCCGGCGGGAGAGACCACGGCTCGCCGCTGCCTTGATGTAGTTCTGCTTCATCACGTCGATGAGTGAGCTGCGCACGTGGCGGATCACCTCTGTGGTGGGCACCACCGCCAGCACCAGCGAGGGCAGGATCAAGTGGCGCAGGGCATCGTGCAGCGCCGCCTGGCGCCAGGGTTCATGGCTCATCAGTACGTCGATCAGTGCTATGCCGGTGATGGAGGGCACGTCATAAAGCAGACTGATCTGGCCGGAGGCGGGCAACCAGCCGAGATCCAGCGAGAAGAACATCACTACCAGCAGTGCCAGCCAGAACACAGGTACAGCGTAGCCGATGAGGCCGGCGGTCATGATGGAGAGATCCAGCGGCTTGCCTTGTGAGAGTGCCGCCAGGGTGCCCAGCGGAATGCCCACCAGCAGCGAGATGGCAAATGCCGTTGCACAGAGGATCAGGGTGGCCGGGAAGTAGTGGCGGATCTCGTCCAGCACAGGCAGACCTGAGACACTGGAAAGCCCCAGATCCCCGTCCAGAATGTTGCTCAGAAAGTCAGGATAACCGCTCCAGAAGCTGGCTTGCAGGCCGATGAGCCGATAATCCAGCAGGTAGGCGACGAAGGTCAGGGCCAGCAGGGTAATGAGCAGCAGGCTGATGCGGCGCAGGATATAGAAAAACATGCTTACTCCCTGTGTGCTTGGTAGAAGACGGTGCCGCCAAAAGGCATCAGGGAGAGCCCCTCAATGTCGCTGCGACTGACCTGGGTGCGCAGTGCATGGGCCAGCGGGATGAGCGGCAACTGCTCGTTGAGCAGGGTCTGGGCGTAATAGTAGTTGCGCAGCCGGAACGCCAGTTGGGGGGTGGTCACAGCGTCATCCAGCAGTTGATCGAAGGCCGGGCTGCACCAGCGGCTGTAGTTGTTGCCACGCTCGACGGCGGTGCAGCTCAGCAACTGGCGAAAGAAGTTATCGGGGTCGGCGTTGTCGGCAATCCAGCCCGACAGCAGGCTGTCATAGTGGCCATGGGCGAGGCGCGTCTCGATGACAGGCCACTCCTGCTGCACGATTTTCAGCTTGATGCCGACCTTGGCCAGATCACTGCGCATCAGTTGGGCTGTCTTGAGGGCATCCGGATTGTAGGGGCGTGAGCCCGGCTGTACCAGCACCTGCATCTCGAATCCGTGCTCAAGTCCGGCCTCCTTGAGCAGCTGACGTGATCGCTTCAAGTCTTGCTGACGCATCGGCAGAGAAGGATTGTAGCCCCAGGAGAGGGGAGGGAGCAGGCTGTTGGCCGGTTGTCCTGTCTCGAAGTAAACCGCTTGCAACAGGTTGTCGATATTGATGGCACTGGCGATGGCCTGACGTACCTGTACCTTGTTGAAGGGCGCCTTGCGGGTGTTGAGGGCCAGGAAGGCCACGTTCATGCCCGACTGTATGGACAGGCTCAGTTTCGGGTTCTGCTTGATCACCGACAACTGGCTGGCAACGGGAGTGCTCATCACATCGCACTCGCCCGTCAGCAGCTTGGCCAGGCGTTTGGCGGATTTTGGCGTGATGTCATAGACCAGTTGTTCAATCTTGGCTTCGCCGCCCCAGTAACCCGGGTGGCGCAGGTAACGCACATATTCGTTGTGGCGATACTCCTTGAAGCTGAACGGACCTGTCCCGACCGGTTGGGTGTCCAGCAGTGCCGGTGTGCCGGCGCGGCGCATCTGGTCGGCATATTCGGCGGAGAGCACTATGGCGTAGTCGCTGGCCAGCGTGGCGAGGAAGGAGGCATCCGGCCGATTCAGTTCAAACACCACCTGCAGCTGTCCCTTCTTGTAGACCCGCTTGATCAGTTGATCCAGCCCCAGGCTGTAGAAGTAGGGATACTCGCCTCCTGAAATGGCGTGATAGGGGTGCTGCTTGTCCAGCAGCCGCTGCCAGGTGAACAGCACATCGTCGGCATTCAGGTTACGTGAGGGACTGAACCAGGGGGTGTGGTGAAAGGTGACGCCCTTGCGCAGAGTCAGGGTGTAGGAGAGACCATCGTCACTTACGCTCCAGCGGGTGGCGAGCCCCCCTTCCAGCGCCAGCGTGTTGGGGTTCACCTCCAGCAGGCGATCGTAGAGCGGGCGGGAGCTGGCATCCAGGGTCACCCCGGAGTTGGAGACCTGGGGATTGAAGGTCTGGGGCGAGCCTTCCGCACAGTAGATGAGTCCCGTCCTGGACGCGTCGTCTTGTTTCTGACAACCGGTAACCAGCACCAGCAATCCAAGCAGCAAGGGTTTGAGCATTCTCATTGTAGAACCATGTTTTTATACAAATGTGCCGGCATCGGGGCTGGCGAGTTGCAGGAGTCGGCCTGAACCGGGCTCCCTGTGGTTTCAATCCGCATCGTTATCACTGTCCAGCAACTGGTATTTGCGCAGCATGCCACGGAACTGGTGATAACTCAGGGCCAGCAACTGGGCGGCTTTGCGCTGATTATACTGGGATTGCTGCATGGCTTGCTTGAGTAAATCAATTTCATACTCAGCCACCGCGTTTTTGAGATCCAGCGGCAGGCTTTGAGCGGCCGGGTTAGTCTGTGGCAGGTTCTCACTGGCGATGTGCGTGGCAGGGGCACCTTGCACACGGGGCCGCCAGGGGGAATCGAACGGGTTGAGCACCAGATCCGAGAGCGGCAACTGGGGATTGCCCTGACGATAGATGCTGCGCTCCACCACGTTCTTGAGCTCCCGCACGTTGCCGGGCCAGGGGTAATCCAGCAGCAGCTGGGTCGCCTTGCGCGAAAATCCGGCAAACAGGGGATAACCCAGCTCCCGGGTCATGCCGTGGGCGAAGTGCTCCGCCAGCATCAGTATGTCCTCGCGCCGCTCCCGCAAGGGGGGCAGAGTGATGACATCAAAGGCAAGCCTGTCCAGCAAGTCGTGGCGAAAGTGCCCCTTGTCGGCCAACGCCGGCAGGTCCTCGTTGGTGGCACACACCAGCCGTACATCCACCTTGAGGGCTTTGGCCCCACCCACCCGCTCGAATTCACCGTATTCAATGACCCGCAGCAGTTTTTCCTGTACCCGGGCGCTGGTGGTTGCCAGCTCGTCGAGGAACAGAGTGCCGCCATCGGCGCGCTCGAACCGGCCCTGATGGCGCTTGGCTGCGCCGGTGAAGGATCCTGCCTCGTGGCCGAACAGCTCGGTTTCCAGCAGGCTCTCGCTCAAGGTGGCGCAGTTGATGGTGACAAAGCTTTGATCCCAACGCCCCGAGAGATAATGTAGGCGGTGGGCGATGAGCTCCTTGCCCGTTCCCCGTTCGCCGATGATCAGCACGGGTTTGCGCAGCGGTGCGAGGCGGGAGGCCTGCTCAATGATCTCGAGGAATGCGTTGGATTCCCCCAACAGGCTTTCCGTGGCCGTGCTCATAGTGATCCCTGTCAGTTGTAAAAGCTGGTCAATCTTACCAAAAGTTGGTGATTTTAATCATCACTTGCATGGGGTATCTTGAAACTAGACCCACAGGCCCCATATAAATCAACAAGTTAAATTCTGTTCCAGATTGGCACACAAGTTGCCATTGTCAATGGAGAAACAACGTATGCCAACCACAGGAGTTCTATCATGAGTATTTTTTCCCGTCTGGCCGACATCATCAATTCAAACCTGACGTCCCTGCTCGACAAGGCAGAAGATCCCCAGAAGATGGTGCGCCTGATCATCCAGGAGATGGAAGATGAACTGGTGAAGGAGCGCTCCAATCTGGCTCGCTTCCTCGCCAGCCAGAAAGAGATAGGCCGCCAGGTCAGTCGCCATCAGGAGCGAGTGAACGAGTGGCAGGGCAAGGCCGAGCTGGCGCTGGCCAAGGGGCGCGAAGATCTGGCGCGTGCCGCCCTCATCGAGAAGAAGAAGCAGAGCGAGCTGGCCGAGACCCTCTATCGCGAGCAGCAGGCAGTGGACAGCGGCATCGAGAAACTGGGTGACGAAATACGTCAGCTGGAAGCCAAGCTGGAAGATGCCCGCAGCCGTCAAAAAGCGATGGCGATCCGCACCGAAGCTGCCAGCAGCCGCCTCAATGTGCAGAGCCAGGTTGCCCGTGGCGACAGTCAGGCCGTGGTCAGCAAGTTCGAGCGCATGGAGCGTCGCATCGACGAGATGGAAGCCCGTGCCGATCTGGGACAATCGGACAAGGCCCTGGCCCAGCAGTTTGCCGAGCTGGAAGCCGACGATCAGATAAGCAAGGAGCTCGAGGCCATGCGTCAGAAGCTGGGCCAGGGCGACACCACACCAAAACAGGGAGAGTAACGGATGGAAGATCTGCTGGGCGTATTGATGGTTCCCATGGTGGTCTTCATGGTGGTGGTGGCCCCTATCTGGCTGGTGCTGCACTACAGAGCCAAGGGGCGGATCGGTACCGGTCTCGCCGATAGCGAACGGGAGCAACTGCAAGGCTTGCTGGCCCGCGCCGAGAAGATGCAGGAGCGGGTCGGCGCGCTGGAGTCCATTCTGGATGCGGAAGTCCCGGGCTGGAGGAACAAGGTATGAGTCCATCGAATCGGGAGGGGCGCAATCTCTATCGCGACCCCCAACAGGGCAAGATAGCCGGTGTGTGTGCCGGACTTGCCGACTACTTTGGGGTGGAGACCTGGATCGTGCGGCTGCTGGCCATCAGCGGTCTCATCTTTGCAGGTTTCATCACCTTCACCGCCTACATAGCAGCCTGGTTTCTGCTCGATAAAAAGCCGGTCACTCTCTATCACAACGAGGAGGGAGATTTTGCCGAGGTGCGCATGAAGGCGCGCAGCTGGCAGGCGGGGATCACGCCCCATCAGGCACTGGGCCGTATCGCGCAGGAGCTCGATACTCTGGAGCCCAGGCTGCAGCGCATCGAGAAGCTGGTGACTTCCAAGGAGTTCACCCTGCAACGGGAATTCAGCAAGCTGTGAATCCGTGACGGTTCGATGAGGCCTGCCGGACTCATCGAACCTGCATGACCAATCTGGTTGGCAGGTTCGGTGAGTGCAACCGGGTCGTACGATCGAGAATAAATGGGACAAACGGGAGAACGGGATCCGCTTTGATACGCAACAAACTCGAACAAAAATGGTCGCTCTTGCAGCACAAGGCCACCGACGTGGTGAACCGGGTACGGGATCGCCACATACGACTGGCAGTGACGGGTCTTTCCCGCAGCGGCAAGACCGCCTTCATCACGGCGCTGGTCAACCAGCTTGAACATGCGGCCATTGATGGCCGCTTGCCGTTGTGGGATGCCCAGCGGCAGGGGCGGATCCTGGGCGCCCGTCGGGTGCCCCAGAAAAATGCCCACATTCCCACCTTTGCCTATGAGCGCGGGCTCGATGCCCTGTTTGGCGATCCTCCAGCCTGGCCCGAGCCTACCCGCGGGGTGGCCGAGGTGCGCCTCGAGATCCGCTATCGCACCCGCCATCCCTTGCGCAAGCACCTGGGAGACATGTCCACCCTCTATGTGGATCTGGTGGACTATCCGGGGGAGTGGCTGCTCGACTTGCCGCTGCTTGAACTGAGTTATGAGCAGTGGAGCGAGCAGGTGCGTGACCAGCTGCGTCGCCCCGAGTTGCAGGCGCTGGCGACCGCGTGGCTGGCGACCGCGTGGCAGGCCGGGCAGGCCTTCGAAGAGCGGCCTGTGGCGGAGCTTGCCGAGCGTTATACCGATTACCTCCATGCCTGCAAGCGCGAGCTTGGGCTGCACCTCATCCAACCCGGTCGCTTTGTGCTGCCGGGGGAGTATGCCGGTGCCCCCATGCTGCAGTTTGTGCCCTGGATGTGGGGCAAACCTGCTGGCGAGCCCGCCGATGGCACCCTCTATGCCACCCTCAAGCAGCGTTTCGAGCAGTACAAGCAGCATCTGGTGCAGGGCTTTTATGAGCAGCACTTTGCCGGTTTCGATCGTCAGATAGTGCTGGTGGACTGCCTGCAACCCCTCAATGCCGGCGCCGCCAGCTTTGGTGACATGCAGCAGGCCATCGCCCGCATCATGGAGAGCTTTGCCTACGGCAAGAGCAACTGGTGGCGCCGGCTCTTCTCGCCGCGCATCGACAAGCTGCTGTTTGTGGCGAGCAAGGCCGATCACGTGACCCCCGAGCAGCACGGCCCTCTGGTCTCTTTGCTCCAGCATCTGGTGCGCAGCGGCCGGGGTCAGGCACGCTTTGAGGGGATCACCACAGAGTGTCTGGCGCTGGCCGCCATCAAGGCGACCGAGGTGGGCAAGGGGGTGGCCAATGGCCGCGAGTTCCCCGCCATCCGCGGTACCAGCCTCTCGGGGGAGCCGTTATTGCTCTTCCCGGGGGAGGTGCCTGCCCATATCCCGCCAGCCCAGTGGTGGAACAATCAGGGCTTTGATTTTCAGGCATTTCGCCCCTTGGCGATGAGCGCCCATCAGGCGCTGCCCCATATCCGGCTCGATGCTGCGCTGGAGTTTCTGCTCGGGGATCACCTCGAATAACCCAGGCTCTGTGGCAATGGATACAGATCAGGCATGGCTGCACAGCCGCGTGGAGGAACAAGCAAAAAGATGAACGATCAGACAAAACACAGGGCCGATGAGACGACGCCGTTGCAGGGCAAGGTGATCCTCGAGCCCAGCGTGTCGGTGGCGAGCGAAGAGCGGCCGCCGGCTCCGGCCCAGCAGTTGGAAGAGGCTAGCTTCGAGCGCCTTGACGAGCTCGATGATTTCACCGAAGTGGAGCCCGCCTTCACCATCAAGCCGCGTCGTCGCCATCGGCTGCTCGCCTGGGGACTGGGGGCGGTTGGCCTGCTCTCTTTGGGGCAATATGGCGTCTTTATCTATGACCAGTTGCTCACTACACCGCTTTGGGGCAGCGCCTGGTTGCTGGCCTCCGGTCTGGTGGCCGTGGGCACGGCTGGCGTAGTGGGGCGGGAGTGGTTGCGGCTGCGCACCCTCAAGCGGCGCCAGGATGTGCGCTCGCGCGCCGACGATCTGCTGGCCCGTCAGAGCGTCGGGCAGGGGCAGGCTTTTTGCGAGGCGCTCGCCGAGAAGAGTGGCGACAAGGGGCGCGAGGGGTATCAAAGCTGGCTGAGCCAGCTTGACGAGAGCCACAGCGATCGGGAAGTGCTGACCCTATACAGCCAATTGGTGCTCACCGAGCGTGACAAGCTGGCCCAGGCCCGGGTGGCCAAATGGTCGGGGGAGGCCGCCGTGCTGGTGGCCCTGAGCCCCCTTGCCACCGTCGACATGATGCTGATGCTGTGGCGCAACCTGCGGATGATCGAGGACATCGCCGACGTCTATGCCATCGAGCTCGGTTACTGGAGCCGCATCCGCCTCATTCGTCAGGTATTTCGCAACATGCTCTATGCCGGTGCCACCGAGTTGGTGACCGAGGTGGGGATGGACTTGCTGGGAGCCGAGCTGGCCGCCAAGCTCTCCGCCCGCGCCGCACAAGGGGTGGGCGCGGGTCTGCTCACTGCCCGCCTTGGCCTGCGTACCATAGAGGCGTGCCGCCCGTTGCCCTGGTGTGGTGACGAGAAGCCCAAGCTCGGTGAGCTGCGCAAGCGGCTCATCGGTCAGCTGGCGGGGTATCTCAACAGGGGGTGACGGCCCGGGCCTCGATTGTGGTTGTCACAAATTGTTTACAATTTGCATCGATAGCCGACCCCGGGGTCGGCTGCTTTTTTGAGGGGCAAACCGTTACAGTGATCCTGTCAGTCAACGATGAGTCGCCGATGCTTGGATGTCCGGGCGTGCGCACAGGATGGAACCGCTCATGGCAAGTCTCTACACAGCACACCAGCCAGATCCCCTGGGTCTTGTCCATTACTCGAATGAGGAGCATGGCACCTGGCAAATCCTGATCGAGCGCCAGCTCGCAGCCCTTGCTGGCAAGGCCTGCGACGACTATCTGGCGGGGCTGGAATGCCTGCAGTTACCCCGTGATCGCATCCCCCAGCTGATGGATATCAATGCGGTGCTGCAACCTGCCACCGGCTGGTCGGTGGCTGCAGTGCCCGCACTTATCTCGTTCGACCGCTTCTTTGCCCTGCTGGCCAATCGCCAGTTTCCGGTGGCTACCTTTATCCGGCGCCGGGATGAACTCGACTATCTGCAAGAGCCCGACATCTTCCACGAGATCTTCGGCCACTGCGCCATGCTGACCAATCCCGCCTTCGCCCACTTCACCCATGTCTATGGCCAGCTTGGCCTGCAGGCGAGCAAGGAGGATAGGGTCTTTCTGGCCCGGCTCTACTGGTTCACGGTGGAGTTCGGCCTGCTCAATACCCCTGCCGGGCTGAGAATTTACGGTGGCGGCATTCTCTCCTCCATCGGCGAGACCGCCTATGCCATCGGTGGCCAGCCTGTGCTGCAACCCTTCGATCCCATAGAAGTGCTGCGCACCCCATACCGTATCGACATCATGCAGCCCACCTATTTTGTGCTGCCTGAGCTGGCGGCGCTCTACCGTTTGGCGGAGCAGGACATCATGGCCATGGTGGGGGAGGCGAGGCGCCTCGGCCTGCGCCCGCCACGCTTTGAGCCGGCGGCCGGCAAGCAGGCGAGCTGAACTCACCACGATTTTTCGTTATCTCATTCCCATTGATGAACAAGGAGAGACCCATGTCCGAACTGGCCAGCCAGCAGTGTGAAGCGTGCCGCGCCGATGCCCCCAAGGTGAGCGAGCAGGAGCTGAGCGAACTGATGCACCTCATTCCTGACTGGCAGCCGCTGGTGGTGAAAGGAGAGCTGCAACTGAGGCGGGAATTTACTTTTCGCAACTTCAAGGAGGCGCTGGCGTTTACCAACCGTCTGGGTGAACTGGCGGAGGCTGAGTTTCATCACCCTGCGATCCTGACCGAATGGGGCAAGGTGACCGTCAGCTGGTGGACCCACAAGATAGGCGGATTACACCGCAACGACTTTATCATGGCGGCGCGTACCGACCAGTTGCTCAGCGATCCGCTGCACAAATAAGCCTCCTCCAGTGACTCGGGCCTGCCCGGCGAAAGCGGGGCGGGCCCGCATTTTTATGGGCCAGCGCTCGCACTGGCGGGATCGAGTCTGTATTATCCGGTCATTCATAGAGTTAGCTAGGAAGTGTGTCCCGAATGCGTCTTGAAGTCAGCTGTGAAGACCGCCTGGGCCTGACCCGGGAACTGCTCGACCGTCTGGTGGAGCACAACATCGATCTGCGCGGCATCGAAATCGATACCTCAGGCATCATCTATCTCAACTTTCCCGAGCTGGAGTTTCGCGATTTTCAGCACCTGATGCCGGAGATCCGCCGCATTCCCGGCGTCTATGACGTCAAGACCATCCCCTACATGCCATCAGAGCGTGAACACCACGAGATTGAGGCCCTGCTCAAGGCGCTGCCGGATCTGGTGTTCTCTCTCGACGCCAAGGGCAAGGTGACCCAGGCCAACCAGTCTGCTCTGACGACCCTGGCCCTGCCGGTGGAAGAGATACGTGGCATGGCCCTTGGTTCTCTGGTCAAGGGGTTCTCCTTCAGCCGCTGGCTGGAGGCGAGTGAAATCAAGCCGCAGACCTGCAAGCTCAGCTTCAACGGCGAAGAGTATCTGGCGGATCTGATGCCGCTGTTCGTGGCCGAAGAGAAGGGCCGCCAGGCTCTGGCCGGCGCCGTCGTGGTGCTCAAATCTGCCCGCCGGGTAGACATGCACTTCAGTGCCTTGCACGCGGTGGAAGTGGGGGGCTTCGAGCATCTGCAGGCCGAGAGCCAGAAGATGAAGCAGGTACTGGTAGAGGCGAGCAAGCTGGCGATGCAGGATGCGCCGTTGCTCATCGTCGGCGAGACTGGCACCGGCAAGGAGCTGCTGGCCCGCGCCTGCCACGGTGCCAGCCTGCGCTCCAGTCACCCCTTCATGGCCCTCAACTGCGCCGCCATGCCGGACAACGTGGCCGAGAGCGAACTGTTTGGTTACGCCCCCGGTGCGTTTGGCAACAACACCGAAGGCAAGCGCGGCGTGCTGGAGCTGGCCAGCGGCGGTACCCTGATGCTGGACGAGATCGGCGACATGTCTGCCCATCTGCAGACCAAGTTCCTGCGGGTGCTGCAGGACGGGGTGTTTCGCCGGGTCGGTGACGAGCAGGAGGTGAAGGTCAATGTGCGCTTCATCTGTACCACCCAGAAGCAGTTGCTGGATCTGGTGCACGACGGCAAGTTCCGGGAAGATCTCTACTATCGCCTCAACGTGTTGAGTCTGGCGCTGCCCCCTCTGCGCGAGCGCAAGGCGGACATAATGGCGCTGGCCCAGCAGTTTGTTTCCCGCTTCGCCAGCGAGTTGCAGCGGCCAAGACCGCGCTTTACCCGCAACATGGCCGAGTACCTGACGGCCTACCGCTGGCCCGGCAACGTGCGTCAGCTGCGAAACTGCCTCTACCGCGCCATGACGTTGCTGGAAGGGGACGAAATCGGCCCGGAGCACGTGGATCTGCCTGTGGCCGCCGATGCCATGCCGCTCATCGACGAGTGGTTCGAAGGGGGCCTGGACGAGGCGGTGAAACGCTTCGAGAGCCGGCTGCTTGAACGGCTCTATCCAGCGTTTCCTTCCACTCGTCAGCTGGCCAAGCGCCTCGGCGTGTCGCACACCGCCATCGCCAACAAATTGCGTGAATACGGGATCAGCAAGAAGTAAGCGAATGAATTCAAGTGATATATCGGGGCTCACGCCAGCGTGGGCCCTCTTCTTATCGCGACAATTGCTGGCGCACCCCCTTGCTCTGTCGATGTTGCCTTGTCATGCTGCTGACAAGTTCAATACTACATTCATCCGGATCTCCCTGAACGGGCATCAGCCCTTCAAATAGACCGCATGTTCAATAAGCGCAGGCATGATGCACTTTTTTTCTCTGACCCGGTCCCTGGCGTGGTTGACGCTCCTGTTCTGCTCGCTGGCGCTGGCCCGCGAGCACCTTCCTTTGACCTCTGCCGAGCTGCGCTCAGAGCAGGTGCGCCAGACGGTGCTCGACATACTCAGCTACACCCGCTGGCCCACCGAGCCAGAGGCGTTGCGCTTGTGCATCGCCGCGCCGACGGAATATGCCACAGCGCTGTTTGCCATCAAGCAGCAGGCCAATGGCCGGCCGGTCAGTGTACGCCGTTACGATGTCGAGGATGAGATGCTTGGGCGGCAGTGCGATGTGCTCTATCTGGGAGTGCTGGCGCCAGAGCGGCGCCTGCCACTGTTCCAGCGGCTGCGCGGCCATGCGATTCTCAGCATCAGTGAGCAGAGCGCCGAGTGTACCGCCGACGCCGTATTCTGCTTGCAGATAGGGTCGGAGCGTATTCGCTTTCGGGTCAATCTGGATGCTCTCGCCAGGAGCGGAGTGCGGGTTCACCCCGCCGTGCTGAAGCTGGCCAGGGCGGATGAGGAGACACCATGAAGGCGTTTTTTCGTTCACAGGCGCAGCGGCTCACTTTGCGACAGAGCTTGGGACGCACCCACATGGTGACGTCCCTGACCGCTGTTTGTATGGCCGGTCTGCTGTTGACCGGTATTGCTTTGCTGGCCTTGCGTATCTATGCGGACCACAACCTTGAGCTGGTGGCGCGTGCCATCAGTTACACCAGTGAAGCGGCCGTGGTATTCCATGACGAAGAGGTTGCCAAGGAGGCGCTGCAGGCCATTGTCACCCGTGAGGATGTGGCACAGGCCAGTATCCGGTTGCCCAATGGCAGACTGCTGGCAAGCTGGAGCCGGGCCATGACCACCCCCTGGTCTGGCCTTGAGCAGTATCTTGCACAACTCATCCTGCCCGGTCCCGTTGAACACCCCATGATGCGGGGCGGCGTCGAGATAGCCCGTGTCCATCTGGTCTGCCTCATCCTCAGTGCAGTGGGGTCGCTCTATGTGGCGCGCTGGATGCAAAACTCCATCACTGTGCCGCTCAAGAAGCTGGCTCAGGTGGCCCACAGTGTCAGTCGTCAACGTACCCTTGCCATGCGGGTGCCCGAGGCTGACATCGCCGAGTTGCACGAACTTGGCCAGGATTTCAACTCCCTGCTCGATGAGCTGGAGGCCTGGCAGGCCCACCAACGACGGGAGAACGCCAGCCTGCTGCATCAGGCCACTCATGATGCCTTGACCGGTCTGCCCAATCGTGCTCTTTTTGAGGCTCGTCTGGATCAAGCTGTGACCACGGGCCGTTTGCAAGAGGAGCGGTTTGCGCTGCTCTACCTCGACTGTGATCGCTTCAAACAGATCAACGACACCCTGGGCCATGCCGCCGGGGATGACGTGCTGATCGCCTTGGCCAGACGGGTACAACATCAGCTTCGGCCGATGGATCTGGTATGTCGGCTGGGCGGCGACGAATTCGCCATCTTGCTGACGCCTCTGTTGCAAGAGAGCGAAGCGCAGGATGTGGTGTCCCGCATCCAGCTGGCGATGGCCGACCCTGTGGTACTGGGGGATGGTCGTCAGCTGGTGGCCGCCATCAGCATAGGCCTCGCCGTGTATCCGGATGAGGGACTCACTGCCGGTGAATTGTTGCAGCAGGCTGACAATGCCATGTACCAATCCAAACGGCTGCGTCGGGAGCTTGCACTTCATGACCAGCTGGAATTTGATGTTTCTGCTGAGGAAAAATAACAATGAAGATCACTGTCCTGATGAAAACCGGCCTGATCGGCCTGCTGTTGAGCGTGTTGGCGGGCTGTCAAAGTGCCCCTCGCGGTCTGACGGCGGAGCAGATCGGCGTACTCAAGGAGCAGGGCTTTCGCCTGACCGATGAGGGTTGGACTCTGGACTTCTCCAACCGGGTGCTGTTTGCCAACGATTCGGAAACCCTCAACCCTGACACCCGTGTCCTGGTGGAAAAGCTGGGCATGACCTTGCTGGGGGTTGGCCTGAACAAGGCGCGGATCGATGGTCACACCGATTCCAACGGACCTGAGGCTTATAACGATCAGCTCTCTTTGAAGCGGGCGAAATCGGTGGCCGATGTGCTGGTGTCGGTCGGCATGCAGCCGGCCAACCTTGACATCCGTGGCCGCGGTGAACGGGATCCGGTGGCAGACAACAAGACGGCTGCCGGTCGGGCAGAGAACCGCCGCGTTGGCATCATCATCAGCAACGAATAAGCCGGTTGTGTGGATAAAAAAAGAGCGCCTGATGGCGCTCTTTTTTGTGGCTGACCCGCTTGCTGCTCGAGTTGTTCGCAGCCGTGGTGACCGCTCTTGGCAAAATGATGGAAAAGGAGGATGAGTGCTGGCCCGACATGGCTTGTCCCAGCGCCTTGAAAAGATAGAATGGCGACCGACCAGAGGGAGAAATCTATGTTTCGTTTAGGGCTCATCATTAACCCGGTCGCCGGCATTGGTGGCGCGGTTGGTCTCAAGGGCAGTGACGGCGTGGTGGCTGAAGCGCTGGCTCGGGGGGCCGTGCCCAAGGCGCAGGAGCGGGCACGACAAGCCTTGTTGCCCCTGTGCGATCTTGCCACCCCATTTGAGCTGCTCACGGTCGCGGGCGAGATGGGGGCCGATCTCACGGCGTCTCTTCAGTTGCCTTGTCGCATCGTCTATCAGCCCGCCGCAGGGGCCACCACGGCGGCCGACACTCGCGCCGCAGCCGACTTGATGCGTGCGGCCGGCGTCGATCTGTTGCTGTTTGCCGGCGGCGATGGTACGGCGCGGGACATTTGCGCCGCTGTCGGGGAATCCTGCCATGTGCTCGGTATTCCGGCGGGCTGCAAGATCCACTCCGGCGTGTACGGCGTGACCCCCGCAGCCAGTGGTCGCGTGGCAGCCCGCATGATCGCCGGCGAATTGCTGAGTCTGGTGGATGCCGATGTGATGGACATCGACGAGGAGGCATTTCGCCTGGGCAAGGTGCGAGCCCGCCACTATGGCCAACTGCTGGTTCCGGGGGATCTGCGCTACGTGCAGGCGGTCAAGCAGGGGGGGCGGGAGTCCGAAGAGCTGGTACTGGCAGATCTCGCCGCCGGTGTGGTGGAGCAGATGGAGCCAGATACCCTCTACCTGATGGGCTCCGGCAGCACAGTCGCTGCCTGCATGGCAGCGCTGGGGCTGGAAAATACCTTGCTCGGCGTGGATCTGGTGGAAAATGGCCAGCTTATCGGGCAGGATCTGTCCGCCGCCGAGATCCTGACCCGGATCCGCGGTCGTCACTGTCGTCTGATCATTACCCTGATCGGCGGTCAGGGACATCTGTTCGGGCGCGGTAATCAGCAACTGAGTCCAGAGGTGATCCGGGCTGTCGGGCGGGACCAGATCCAGGTCCTGGCCACCAAAGCCAAGCTGGCTGCCCTCGGGGGCAGGCCGCTGCTGGTGGATACCGATGATCCGGCACTGAACCGGTCGTTAAGTGGTTATCTGCGCATAACCACGGGATACAAGGATCAGGTCATCTACCCGGTGGCCAACCCGGAATAGGACATCAAGGATGCGGCTGGCCCTTGCGCCAGAGAGCCGCGATCAACCGGATCGCGGTTCCACTCCCCCGAATTATTTTGCCGGCAATTTTTTGCCAGCCACTCTGAAAATGAGGCTGCGTTACATGACGATTCATGAATTTGAGCACAAGTTGTTGGGACTGATAGACGCCATGGTGGCCACGGCGACGGAAGATGAGCTGTTTGCGGGGGGTTATCTGCGCGGTCACATTTCGCTGGCGGTGGCGCGTGCCGAGCTGGAAGGCAAGACACTGGTGCGGGATGTAAAGAGTTATGTACTGCGTAGCCTGAACGAGGCCATCCTGGAGGGGGAGCTCTCTGAACAGGATGAAGAGCTGGTACAAGCCATGTGGCAGCGTCTGCAACAACAAGCAGAAGCTTGATCGAATACACATTTCAAACAGAAGTTTTAGTTGACGCCTCCCTGAAGTTAGTGAAAGGTTAATAATAAGTTTCGCCTTTTGTTTCAGGGATTAAACTATGGCTTCTTCCTCACGTATTGCCAGTAAACTGCCGCTCGAGATGCTCTACCATTGGGAGCGGCAGTGTCCTGACCGAGTCTATCTTCGTCAAACCATCAATCGCGAATACGTCGACTTTACCTGGGGTGAAGTGGCTGACGAAGCGCGACGCATGGTGACGGCGCTGCGTCATCTGGGGCTGGAGCCCGGTGACAAGGTGGCCCTGCTCTCCAAGAACTGCGCCCAGTGGTTTATCGCTGATCTGGCCATGCAGATGGGGCAGTACGTGAGCGTGCCCATCTATCCGACCGCCAACGTCGATACCATCGAATATGTGCTGCGTCACAGCGAAGCCAAGGCGATCTTCGTCGGCAAGCTGGACGACTGGAAGAGCCAGGAGGCGGGAGTGCCTGCCTCCTTGCTGCGCATCGCCATGCCCTATGAGACCATGCCCGCCAGCCATCAGTGGGACGATCTGCTGGAGGCGCACGAACCAATCTCCGACAGCCCGGAGCAGGTGCCGGATGCGCTGCTGAGCCTGGTCTACACCTCAGGCAGTACCGGCAAGCCCAAGGGTGCCATGTTGAGCGTCGAGCGTTATGCCTGGTCCTGTGAAAAGCTGGTGGAAGCGGTGGAGCTGACCGCCAGCGATCGCGGTTTTTCCTATCTGCCGCTCGCCCATATCACAGAGCGGGTTTACATCTATGGCGGCAGCCTGTTCAGCGGCGCCACCATCGCCTTCCCCGAGTCGCTCGACACCTTCATTGATGACGTCAAGCGTTGCCGTCCCACCGTCTTTATCTCTGTGCCCCGGTTGTGGGCCATGTTCCGCATCAAGATCCACGAAAAGCTGCCCCAGAAGAAGCTGGAACTGCTGCTCAAGATCCCGTTTGTCTCGGGGCTTATCAAGGGCAAGTTGCAAAAAGGGCTGGGGCTGGATCAGGCGCGGGTGCTGGGTTGCGGCTCGGCGCCCGTCTCACCCTCGCTGTTGCAGTGGTATCACAGCATCGGCATCAAGATCACCGAAGCCTGGGGCATGACGGAGAATCACGCTTTTTCCACCCTCAACTACCCCTTCCGCGCCGACAAGATAGGCACGGTCGGCAAGGCGGGGCCCGGGGTGACCATCAAGATTTCCGATGAGGGTGAGATCCTCTGTCGCTGTGAGGGCATGATGCTGGGGTACTACAAGGATCCCGAACACAGCAGCGAAGCCATCGACGCCGACGGTTGGCTCCACACTGGCGACATGGGCAAGCTGGACAGAGAGGGCTACCTCACCATCACAGGCCGCATGAAGGATGTGTTCAAAACCGCCAAGGGCAAGTATGTGGCACCTGTGCCCATTGAAGGCTTGCTGGGACAGGAGCCCATCATAGAGCAGCTGTGCGTGATTGGTTACGGCATGCCCCAGCCCATTGCGCTGGTGCAGCTGGCCGAGAGCGCCATGAAGGGTAATCGGGAAAGCATCAATGCCCAGCTGGAGGCGGCGCGCAACCGGGTCAACGATCAATTGGAATCTCACGCCAGAATTCGTGGCATCCTGGTGGTGAAGACGCCCTGGAACATTGAAAACGGTGTACTCACCCCCACCATGAAGATCAAGCGCCACCTGCTGGAGCAAAAATACGCAAACATCGGCGAGCAGTGGTCCTCCTCCCAGAGCATCATCTGGGAATCCTGACAGATTGACGTGACTCAGCGATCAACAACAAGGGGAGCCAATGGCTCCCCTTGTTGTTGGGCGTCATGTACCTCAGACGGCCTGGTATTCCAGCTCGACCGAGCCCAGCGCCTTGAGGGTGGACTGGGCGGAATCCCGCTGGCTGATCTGGCCGTTTTTGCTCTCCAGCAGCACGGCGCGACGGATGCTGGCGAGATCTTCGCCGCACAGCACAGCGTGGGCGCAGGCCATCTGCATCGGCGGTAGGCTGGGATTGAACGCCGCGTTTTCAGCGTAGCGACCACAGAAGAGGCGGCCATCGGCAAACAGCAGGGCCACGGCGGCATAGCCCTGGCTGTAGGGGGCGTAGCTTTGACGGGCAGCCGCCAGCGCCGCTCGCCAGATCGGATCCTCGCTCTCGAGCACCAGTTCGTCATGGGCTTGCGGGCTCATCAGGGCATCGGTGATGTCGAGATCGGCCGGGCCAAAGGAGTGGGGCAGGAAGGATTGCAGAGCGCTCAAGTCGTCAGGCAGGGAGACTTGCAGCGTCTTGGCGGTGCTCAGCTCGTTCATGAACTGGCGGCAATGGCCGCAGGGGGTGTAGTTGACCGTGATCTCGCTGATCCCTGTCTCACCGCCCAGCCAGGCGTTGGAGATGGCGGATTGCTCCGCATGGACCGAGTGAAACAACCCTTGTCCGGCAAATTCCATGTTGGCGCCGAAATACCAGGTGCCGCTCAGGCCGCAGGCGATGGCGCCGACAAAAAATTTGGAGATGGGCGCCACCGAGCAAGCGGCGGCCAGTGGCAGCAGCGCCAGACGCAGGGCGCGATCTTCCAGCCCTGTGGCGGCTTTCAGGGTTGCCACCTGATGTGGCGTGAAACGGGCCTGGAAATCGTTGTCCAGCATGGGCAGCAGCGCCGCTTTGAGCGGGGCGGACAGAGTATCGAGTGGCTTGGCAAAACGGGGATGCATAGTGTGTCCTCAAAGGCCAATTGGGGGGCCATTGTAGGGAGCAAGCTCGGCAAAATGTGTGAGCGCGCTCACGCCCTGACGGGCAAAAGGAGGAGGAGGATAAAGGAAACGTTTGTCTTGCGCAAATTGTGCGTCAGCTCGCACAGTGGCGGGCCAACAGGCCCGCAGCGCCAGTAAATGGGTGACCCTCAGGTCAACCAGTGATAAAGAGCAAACAGCAGGGGGGCGACGGCGGCGGTGAGGATGCCGCACACCACCATGGCCAGTGACGAGAAGGCGCCCTGGGTAATGCCCTTCTCGGCGGAGGTGGCGGTACCGATGGCGTGGGCACAGGCCCCCATGGCGAGTCCCTGGGCTTCTGGATCTGTGACCCGCATCAGCGTGAGCAGCGGGTACCCTATCAGAGCGCCGACGATCCCGACCACCACCACCACGGCCGCCGCTATGGCGGGTATACCGCCGATGGACTGGCTGACGCTCATGGCAAGCGGGGTTGTGATGGACTTGGTGGCGAGCGATGCCAGCAACGTCGGGTCGGCGCCCATAAAATGACCGACAACCAGAGTAGTGCAGACCGAGATCAAGACGGAGGCCAGAGTACAGACCAGGATGGGCTTGAGCCTGGCCTGGATCTGGCGGGCCTGTTGATACAGCGGCAGCGCCAGTGCCACCACGGCGGGTTCCAGCAGGGCCGTGATGGGGAGGGTGCCACTCTCGTACTGCTCAAGGGGTAGATCCAGCCAGAGCAGCAGGCCTATGATGATGGCGGTGGGCACCAGCACGGGATTGATGATGGGCCAGGGCAGACGGCGATAGAGGGCCCGGGTGGCAAAATAGAGTGCCAGGGTCAGGGGAATGGCAAGCCAGAAGATCATTTGTTCATCCTCTGGTACAGGCGCCCGACAGTGCCCAGGATCAAGACTATCCCGAGCACTATGCAGAGCATGATGAGACCGAAGGACTGGCGCAGGGGCTCAAGCCAGGCGACCAGGCCAACGGCCACCGGCACGAACAGGACGCCCATATGCCGCAGCAGCAGGCCGGCACCGAGCTCGACCCAGTGCAGCTTCACCAGCTGCAAGGAGAGCAGCACGAACAGCAGCAGCATGCCGATGATGCTGCCGGGAAAGGCAAAAGGCAGTATGGCGGCCAGGGTTTTACCCACCAGCAGGCAGGCGACTATGACCATGAAGTCGCGAAGGTAGAGCAAGGCACGTTGCGCAATCACCTGAGCCTCAACTTGGAAACTGTGAATGAATGGGCAGTTTACCAGAGAGGCAGGGGCGCGGCATTAAAACAATAACAGCTGAAATCAGTTCGATGATGGCTGATTTCATTGAAGATTCTTTGATAGCAGATCTTTCTGAACCATGGATTTTCAAGACCATGGCGTGCTGAACACATATTTCCCAATTACAAGGAGTAGCCATGACATCCCTCTTGTCCCGCGTGCGTCAACTGGCGGCCGATAGTGATCTGCCCCCTCAGTTGTTGCAGACCCGTCAGTGGGACGGGTCCCTGTGCCGGATCCGGCTCGACAACACGGGCAGTGACGATACCCGGGTCGCTCGCTGGGTACTGTTTGATGGCAAGCTCGGCCTCCCGCTCGACACCCCCCTCTATGGTGAAGGGTTCCAGATGCTGGCCCAGACCATGGGCAGCTGGCAATCCCCGCAACCGGTTGGCCGTTGCCCCGATTCAAGCGTCTATCGCATCACGGACGATGATGGCTATCACACAGTTCATAACCTGTTGCTGGTGGAGCATGACAAGGGTTGGCTGCTGCTCGCCTTTGCCAGTTGCCACCGCTTCGGCGGCGAGTTTCACCTCTACCCGGATGGCCGCTTGCAGATCCTGATGAACTGCGAAGATCGTCTGTTGTCTGCCGGCCAGCACTGGCAAAGCGAGGCGCTGATCTGCCTGGAAGGGGCTGACAGGGAGGCGCTGTTGGCCGAACTGGCGGAGCGGATCGCCGCCGAACACGGCTCGCTGATCGGTCAGGTGGGCGAGCGCCCCAATGGCTGGTGCTCCTGGTATCACTATTATGCGGACGTCAGTGCCGATGACATTCGCGAGAATCTGGCGGTGCGTGCCGAGCGTTTCCCGGCCCTGCGCTATGTGCAGATCGATGATGGCTATCAGGCCAAAATGGGGGACTGGCTTACTCCTTCGCCCAAGTTCGAGCAAGGGGTGGCTGCGCTGGCGGCCGAGATCCACGCCGCCGGATGCGAGCCCGCACTCTGGGTTGCCCCCTTTATTGCCGAGCCAGGTTCACGGGTGTTTCAGGATCATCCCGACTGGTTCGTGAAGGGGGAAGATGGCCTGCCGTTGCCCTCCGAGCGAGTCACCTATGGCGGCTGGCGCTGCACCCCTTGGTACGTACTCGATGGCACCCATCCCGAGGTGCAGGCTCACCTCGAGGGCGTGTTCCGCACCCTGCGCGAGCAGTGGGGCATTCACTACTTCAAGCTGGATGCCAACTTCTGGGGCGCCATCCATGGCGGCCGCTTCCACGATCCTTGCGCCACCCGGGTCGAGGCCTATCGGCGCGGCATGGCGGCCATTTTGCGCGGGGCGGGTGAGGGGGCTTTCCTGCTTGGCTGCAACGCGCCCATCTGGCCGAGCCTGGGACTGGTACACGGCATGCGGGTGAGCGACGACGTGGAGCGCAATGGCCACCGTTTTCGCCAGATCGCCCGCGAGACCTTCTGCCGTGCCTGGCAGAACGACAGACTATGGGCGCTCGATCCTGACTGCATCTGCCTGCGGGATCTGCCGAGTCAGCAGGCCAGCCCTGCGGATTACAGCTTCCATCTGGCGGCGCTGGTGGCAAGCGGCGGCATGATGCTGGCGGGAGACAGACTGCAAGCGCTTGATGGTGAGCAAGGGGGGCAACTGCAAAAGCTGCTGGCCTTGTGTGCAGTCCGTGCCCCGTCTGCCCGTTTCGAGTCGATGGAGTTTGTCTGCGGCGAAGTGGTGTTGCCTGAAGGGGGCAGCCTGCTTTGCCTGTTCAACTGGGAAGCGCAACCCCAGGAGTGCCTGTTGCCGGAAGGTGGGCAGGATTTCTGGGACGAGGGCGCCATCGGTACCTCGCTCACTCTGCAGGGGGGCGAGGGGCGGGTGATCCGCTACCTCTGATCCTTTGCTGCCATAAACAATTCAGGCTCCCATCGGGAGCCTGAATTGTTGGTAAATCCTGTCAATATGCCGACCGCGTGAGGTCAGTAACGCCACTCGAAGCCGATGGCGTAGTTGGCGGCGCCATAGCCGGGGATCTCGTTGCTGGAGAGCAGCGCCTTGAAAGTGAGCCGGGCGCTGAGCGGGATACCGAGCCCCAGGCCGATGGCGACCTCATCATTGGGGTTGCCAATCACGTCGGCCCGGATCATGCGATAGAGCGACAGATCCTTGCTCATGTGCACATAGCTTTGTGAACTTTGGTTATAGAGCTGACCAAAAACCTCCAGCTGGAAACCGGCCTGGGGGGTAATGGCCAGCGGCACCCCCACAAAGTTGTAGAGATCGGAGCGGTTGAAATAGCTGTTGGTGATCTGGGGGGTGAAGTCGGTCTGCTGGTAGAGGTGGTTGAAGTTGCTTTCGATCAGTTGATAGGTTTGCTGCGGCAACCGCAACAGGTAGTCGGGGACATCAAAACGTACTGCCGCCATGCTGGCCGATGGCAGCAGGGAGCAGACGAACAAACCGAAACCGGGCAATCCTGAGCGCATCAGATGAAGCATCTCCAAGGGGCGATAGCCAAACACAGTCAATGCAATGTTAGTGCACAAATAGTTGAAATTTCGGGAGTCTTTACTCCCCTGCCCATTATGAATGGGGTGAGGGGAGCATACAGTCATTTAACTGTGAAACCGATCACATCTCATAGATCTTCGAGGTAGCGATAGAGACTCTTGAGAATCGCAAAGTTCCGTTCGTTCCCCTGATTCTGCTCCGCCAGTGCTTCGAGACGAGGGGCATAGTCCGGCAGGCGGCGGCTGAAATAGTCGCTGCAGTGCAGACGCCAGCGTTTTTGCTCCGCCTCGCTCAGAGTGTGGGGCCAGTTGCGGGCGCGGTAGCGAAACAGCATCTCTGGCAGTCGCGCATCTGTGAAGGCAAACTCACGCTCACCCAGCAGATCGGCCGGGGTAGCGCGTACCAGATCCATGGTGGACTTGTCGCCGTGGCCGAAGAAACCGGCGTAGAGCTGGGTATCGGGGTCCGGGTCATTGCTGCCCGCGAACTCCTGATTGAACACCTCCACCAGTTTTTCACGCACCTCGGGGTGAGCGCGCAGCAGGTTCAGGCTCTTGCGGCACTGCTCCCGGTCGATGGTGAGCTCATCGGCACGTTCCGGTGTCAGGGTGGCGGCTGGCGCCAGCACAGGGCACTTGTTGATGTGCACCAGTTTCACCGGAATGGCGGCCAGATCCCCCAGCTCGTCCTTGCGGGTATAGAGCCGCTCGCGGATCTCCTCGCTGGAAAGCTCGATGAGCGGGGTCGGGTCGCGGGTCAAATCCACCATGATCACCGCATTCTGGTTGGTGGGGTGCCAGGCGAGTGGCGATACCCAGCTCACGCACCCCTGCCAGGGGGAGAACATGCCGGAGACGTGGACCAGCGGCTTCATGGTCACCACATCGATGAGCGCCTTGACCTTGTTCTTGTTGCGCAGGGCAAACAGGTATTCAAACAGCTTGGGCTGGGCTTTTTTCACCAGCTTGGTCATCTCTATGGTGGCCAGCACGTCCGAGAGCGCATCGTGGGCATTGGCGTGGGATACACCGTTGGCTACCGTGAGCTTTTCGAGACGAAAACTTGGTTTGCCCTCCTCATCAAAGGCCCACTCGATCCCCTCCGGGCGCAGGGCATAGCAGGCCCGCAGCATGTCGAGGATATCCCAGCGGGAGTTGCCGTTTTGCCAGGCGTAGGCGTAAGGGTCATAGAAGTTGCGATAGAGGGTGTAGCGGGTCACCTCGTCATCGAAGCGGATGCTGTTGTAGCCCAGCACGCAGGTATTCGGTGTAGCGAACTGCTCGTGGATCTGGCGGATGAAATCTGCCTCGCACAGTCCGTCTTTCATCGCCTTTTGCGGCGTGATGCCAGTGATGAGGCACGCCTCTGGATCCGGCAGATAATCCGCCGGCGGCTTGCAATAGATGACCAGTGGCTCGCCGATGATGTTGAAATCCGCATCGGTGCGAATACCGGCAAACTGCGACGGCCTGTCCTTCGCCGGACTGATCCCGAAGGTCTCGTAATCGTGGAAATAGAAAGTAGGATTTGTCTGCTGGCTCATTTCGTGGTTCTGAATTGTGTTTATATGCTTGAAAAACAAGTCGTTATACGGTGCGTCATCTCAGATTGTCTCACTTTGTCCGATCTTGATTCAGTCCGTTTCAGACCAGTTTGGTACGTATCTGCGTACAGGTCAGGACGCGTTAATGTGTCAGTGAAAAATCAGATGACCAATCACAGGAGAGTCATATGCCACTTACTGATGCGAAGCTACGGGCCCTCTATGGTAAGCCCTACTTTGGCAAGACGGAATTGTCAGATCGTGATGGATTGTCAGCTCGGGTCACCGAGCGTGGCACCATTTCATGGCAATATCGCTATCGCTGGCAAGGAAAGGCGGCGAGACTCAAAATTGGACGCTATCCCGACCTTAAACTCGCTGATGCCAGGGCATTGATCCCTGCTATCCGTGGTGCACTGGAGCGTAACGAACACCCCAGAGTTTTCTGGGATAAGCTCCACCAGAAGCATGATGTCACACTTAAACAGTGCTGCGAGCATTTTCGTGAGCACCATCTGCCGAAGCTGCGGCCCCGTACGGTCATGCTCTATGAGCATACCATGCAGCGCTATTTCGAACCTCTGTTTATTGGTATTCCGGTGGAACAGATCCCGTTTTCCAGCTGGCTGGAGTGGTTTGATAAAATTGGCAAGAAAAAGCCCAAAAATGCGGGTCATTTATTGCGCAGATTAAAGTCCATTCTTAGCTTTTGTATTCGACGTAATCTCATTGGCGGCTCCCCGGTGTTGCAATTACGCACCGAAGACGTGGGCTCTCAACCTGAGAGAGGCACTCGCGTACTGACCATGCGTGAACTCGCTCAGATTTGGATTGCATTTGAACAGAGTAGGGCCAGCCGCGGATTAAAATTGGCCGCCAAACTGGTGATCCTGCTTGGCTGTCGCAGTGGTGAGGCATTGGGTGCGCAGTGGAGTGAGTTCAATATGGAGGAGCAAATTTGGACGGTTCCGGCTGCTCGAGCCAAATGTGGTGCGCCAATACGTCGGCCTATTCCTGGCAGGGTGATGATGTTGCTGCAAGAAGCGGCAGCGAGATCTCGGCTAAAGGGGGGCCCTGTATGTCGCTCACCTGTGAATCCGAAAAAGTCATTGAGCAGTGCGTCCCTGATCCAGCTAGCAGAGCGTGTGCGAGATAAACTGGATCTGCCGTATTGGCGTATGCATGACATGCGTCGAACGTTGAGTACGCGCCTGTCGGAAGAACGCGTCATGCCACAGGTAACCGAGAAAATGCTTGGCCACCGAATGGCGGGTGTGATGGCTATTTACAATCTTCATGATTGGACTAATGAGCAACGTGAGGCATATGAGTTATGGGATAAAAAATTAATGGAAGCTGTAAAATCCTTGCAGGAACTCAAAATATAACCGAACCATAATATTATATAATTCATCATCTAAGATGAGTGCCTTTCACTTGATATCCAGCTATTTACCGCAGCGGTCGAATAAAAGCCTTTGTTGAGAGGTGGTGGGAATTTGTTTTCTTTAATCCATCTATACAGCGTCGATCTAGATATGCCAAGTTTTTTTAATAGTGTTTTTGTCCTTATTAGTGCTGGTTCATTGTTGTTCATATAGCCTCCTATTTTTTTAGGAGGTTAAACATGATTGGTATATGTGTCAATTTACCATATTTTTAGACGACTTGCTTTTATGATATAGAAAAACAAGTCGTCATTTTCATACTGCTAAAATAAATTTAATAATTGTTTTTGTGTATTATAGAAGCAATAAAAAAGGCTATGGAACAATATGACTTATGGTCATGACATGTAAATTTCAATAAAAATTATGGCTCGTTTTAGCTCTCGATAGTTGGGTATGGAGTGTGTTCGTGTTGTTAAGTCAACGGGTGGCTCTATTCATTATTGGTAAAGTTGTAAAAGTGATTGGATAGGTTAGCCCCGAGGGGGTAATAAAGTGGGGGTTAAGCAGAGAGTTAATAAAGTCTTTGTGTTTTACAGGATTGTGAATCCGTTCACAAATTATGACGTTTTTTTAAAAACATCATGTCACGCATTGCAAATTGGATTCGTTGGAGTATTGCTTGAGGTTTCATATGGTTATATTAGTTCCGGAGAAACTATTGATGTCAAAGCTACTCCTTATGGCTGCAACCTTGGTTGCAAGTAATGCGGTGATGGCCACTACGGTTATTGATGTAAACGTAATGGTTCCTAAATCCATCGTTGATCAAGATGGTGCCGAAAAAGTGTTTAACACAATTCACCAGCGCGTAGCGGCTATGGACGAGTATTACACTAGTCAACGCACCGGCATCGTCAAAAATGGCAATCCTGAGAACCTGCATTTCGAGGTGAAGCAGATCCTCGTTATGAGCGATACCGTCCTGAACCCGACGTGTAAAACAGGCTACTCAGCCGCGGTTGTTCTGCTCAACGAAAAGGTTATCGGTGTTCGTAGCTCTTATGGCCCGAACTTCGGCATCATGGCGCCTCCGCTGTGGGACGGTGTATGCACCAACGAGCAAGACATTCAAGACCTGACTTTTGCTGTGCACAGCTCTGGTGCCGATATGTGGATCACCACAAAGGGCGGCCCAGATGGCAAGTTTGATGGGATGGCTTCTGCTGGCCCTGACTTCTGGGTGAGCCGTTATGACACCACCCCTGATACCTACGCACATGAAGCATTCCACCTGTTCGGCGCAGAAGATCTTTACAACCGTAAAGGTGCAGAAGGATTCTGCGACCAAGGAGGCATCTGGGCTGGTCGTCTGATGTGTGGTTACGGTGATCTGACCAAGAACAACATGTTCGGTGGCAGTCCTTCTGCCATTGATCAAGGGGATATTTACCCTTACGGTCCAAGCGAGAGGTATTTACTCCAAAACTTCTACAACAACCCTGACAGCCCTGATGCCGCTCGCCTGTTGACGATGCCTGATGGCAACCTCCGCGCTTACTACGGATGGACAAAAGGCACTGGTGCAGGCGTCATGCCGAGTGCAGACGTTGCTGATCGCACTTTCACAATGAAAGTAGACAGCACTACCCTGACCAATGCGAAGCCGTACATCGATGTTACCATCACTGCCTCTGGCACTGATGCTGCCGGTAAGCGTCTCTCTGTAGAGCTGTATAGCGAGTCTGGCAGCGCTGTTGTTGGCCAGCACTACAACGACGGTATCTCGCAACTGGTGCGCTTTGACCCGACTACAGGCCAAACAGCACTCGATGCGGCAGGCAATCCGACTTACACAGTGCGTTTGACCGCCCGTGATCTGGCGTTCGTTGGTGCCAAGAGCTTCACCCTCGGTCTGCGTAGCGGTACTGGCGGTAATGTGATTACCCAGCCAATCGTTATTACTGTGCAAGGTGTCAACACTGATGATGGCCGCAACGATGGTGGTGACAACGGTGGCGGTGGTTCGACAGGACCGATCTCATTGCTGACTTTGGTTATCTGCGGGTTGGTTCGCCGGCTTAAAATGTGTTGATAAGCCTTGTACCAATACCCTTTTTCATCATTATGGCAAGGTGGCCAAGCTGCGTTGGCATGGTGAGTCGCCAAAGCACCCAGATGTTATGAGTGTTGCCGAGAATAATTACGGGCGTCCCCAAAACACGAATTCCGATTAAACGATTTATTACAGTCAAGGCTCCCGCCATGTCGGGAGCCTTTCTTATTTCTATCTCTCTTTGCCGGATGTGCGGAGAAGTCGGACATCATGGTGCCATGGTTAACTTGGTCGCATTTGTAGGTCTGCACTCTTGAGCTTGAAGGTACAGCCTTGCTGGATAAGCTCCTCCCGGTTGGCCAGCACCAGCGGGTAGAGCAGGGGATGGTGTTGGTGTTCGCCGTTATAGCTCACTTGCATTCGCTCTAATGCGTAGTGCATCAAAGGGATGCGCTGGCTGATCAATAGCTGGTTCCCGGTCATTGCATAGTCGCTGGCGATGATGGCTTGCTGCCCTTGACTAAGGCTTGGATTGGGAACGACTACAGCAGTTACCTGGGTGTTCCACTCCAGATCCTGATCCCGGCCGTGAGGGGAGGCATCCAGCAGATCCGGTTCGCCGCGAAAACGACTCATCACAAAGTCTAGATATTCCCCTTTCTTCTCGCAGTAGGCACGTACGTGCCAGCGGATCCCGTCATAGACCAGAGTGTGAGGCACGATATTGCGGCCACTCTGCTCCTCTGAACTGAGGGATACGTAATCGACATCGACCCGAAACTGGCCACGCGCCGCTTGCACCAGACCACGCACGATTTTCGGGTCGATATGGCGGTTTGGCACATCCAGGATTTCGATATGGCCGTAGCGCAGATCCATCAGCGGCAGCGTTAACAGGCCCGCTTCATGTTGGCGCTGGTGCTGCTTTTCACGGTGTAGCAGCATCAGGTACTCATCTACTTTTCCCTCACTAAAGCGCGGGACAAAGTGCTCTGTGGGTTTGTATCCCTTCAGGCTTCTGTCATAGACCAACCCTTTCGGTGAGTAGTGGGTCAGGTAGTGGTTGATGTCCCGCGATGCCTGTTGGCGACCGATATTGAAGGCGGTGATCAAATGATTGGTGGTCAGCCGTCCTTCCCACTGCAATACGATTTCCAGCAGACGAAAGCGCAGGGTTTGATCCCAGGTGAGCTCTTTGGGTGCCATACGTGCTCCAAAATGCGACATGTTTATGTAACCAGTATCGGCATGAGTATACAGGCTACATATAATGAGTCCATCGGAATGAGCGCCAAAGGAGCATGTCATGAACGGGAAGCTGGATAGTGCGTACAGCCATCACGCCGCGTGCCGGATGCAGCAGCGCGGTATTGCACCCGAGCTGGTAGAGCTGCTGCTGAACATCGGACGCTCTGCGTATCACCAGGGGCGCGAACTGGTTTATCTCGATCGCAAAGGAGTGGCCATGCTGCAAGCCGAGTACGGATTGCCCGCGAAATGTTGCCAGCGGCTGCGCCGTCACTATCTGGTCCTGCAAGACGGCGAGATTGTCACCGTCGGTCATAAAACCACTCACTTCAAACGCGATCGTCACTGAGGCGCTATGAACTCAAGTCTGTTATCAGGTCAGGCGGCCATGCCCCTGATCAAGGGGATCTATTGCCTGCTGTCAGCCGAGCAAGCTAGGGAGCTGACCGCTCTGCTTGCCAAAGGCGCGTGTCACCAAGAGGGTGAGACTTCACCGCTGGCGGTGGTGACGGCATTGGCTATCCATGTCGAGCAACATCGGCTGGATTGCACGTCACAGCCAATCTATCTGGGGCGTGAGCAACTGATGACCGGTGCAGCCGATTTGCTGGGGGAGGCTGCTCGCTTTGAAGATCAGGATGCGTTTCGTCTGTTGGCGCTGCTACTCGACAAATTGCTGCGGGGAGGGCGTGGCAGCCGTCAGGCCAAGCTGGATGGACTCACGCCAAGCGTGATGGAGCAGCGGGCGCTGGGAGCAACATCTCCAAATAGCGGCGCTGTGGTACGTGGCAGCTGGCGGCGCAAGTCACGCAATCAGCTGGGCCATGCCAGCTGGCTGGATGTAGTGGAGGCAGCCCTCTGGTGCTTCTGGCATGGTGACGATTTGGCAAGCGGCGAAGTGCTACTCGGTGTGCTGCTGGGCAGAGATGAGCGAGTGCGGTTGGTCTATGGTCTGTTGGCCGGTGCTTTCTATCTGTCAGATCGGGCGGATTGAAGAGGCAGGGCAGTCGTTACCCCGCCATCTTGCACGCGGTTAACCCGCCATCTCTACCACCGGGTAACAGGCATCTCCCCACAGGGTATCGGGATGGGCCATCATCAACTCGATGATCACTGGCACCAGTTTGCCGAGCAGGTTGGCACAATCCTTCAGTTGTTTGCGATTGACCGAGCTGTTCCAGGTCGCACCGCCATGGATCAACTGGTTGCGCAAGGTATAGAGGCGGTTAAACACCACCCCCAGCAACTGCGGGGTGTTGCCGCTGGCAAGCGCCAGGGTCGCCATCTTCTTGCCCTGTGCCAGCCGCTCTTTCCACTGGGTTTCGCTTATCTTGCCGCTGTGATAATCCCAGAAGCTTTGCAGCACAAACGGGGTGTCCAGCAGTATGCGGATACTGCCCGAGAACTCTTGCCAGACCAGCTGCTCGATCTGCTGGTGTTCATCCAGGTCGCACAGTTTCTCCAGAAAGCCTTTGAAGGTCTCCTGTTCAGAGAGGCGACGATCGTCATCGATTTCAGTGGCATAAGCCGCATTGAACGCAATCCAGAGAAAGATAAAGCGGCCATCTTCATCTTCGGCCATTTCAGCACGTTGCAGCCAGCTTAAGGCACGATGAACTCGCAGGTTGAGGTTGCTGGGAGAGTGTTCACGCAGAGTCCGGTAACGAGTTTTCAACTGTTCAAAATTCAACGACGATCTCCTTCTCAATCAGATGAATAGCCAGCTTTGCCAACCATACTCTCTGTCCTGCTGCTTGATCATCAGGTTGGTGAGGAACTGGCTGGAATAGCAATGTGGTGATAGCAGTGGCTACTTGCGGATGACACCCTGTAGCGTTGCAATGGCCAGCTCCACCATGGTGGCCGACGATTGTTCCAGTGGGGCATGGTGGCACTCGGGACAGGCCTCAAACCAAGTGTGGCCACGTACCATAACATCGCTCTTGGGAACAACCGTCTTGTGCCAGCCACATGTTGGGCAGCGATAAGTAGAAGGGGGTGGTTGTATCGGCATGATATCCCTCAGGCAAGTTCCATTTGGCCTAGAGTAACACGGCTCAAATTATTGCAGTGAGCTCCTTGTTCACACTCAATAGAGTCAAAGTTGTATCCGCCTGAAAACACGACATGTGCAAAACCCCAGTATCGAAGCTGTGCGGCTGGCCCGGTATAGTCAGCCGAGTTCACGTCAGAGGGGATATGCGATGAGTAACCAACCCGGCTTTTGGTTAGCGACACGCCAGTTGTCACTGGCCGCACTGCTGCTGTGTCTAACGCCGCAAATCGTGTTTGCCGCCGACTGCACCTATCGGGAAGATGCGTTGGGCAATACCCGTTATCAGTGTGACGATGGCAAAGAGGGCACCCTGCGTGAGGATGCGCTTGGCAACATAAAAGACTCGGGTACCGGGGCCTTGTTGCACAAATCAGGGAACTATCCAGCCAGGTGGTGATCTGATCTCCCGGAGCAATTACCGGGCACAGTAGATGGGTAAGTCCAAACACAACATCAGCAACTGGAAAGAATATAACCAAGCGTTGGTGCAACGCGGGTCGCTGACCATCTGGATGGACGACCACGCCATCAAGCAGTGGCATTGTCAGACTCATCATGGTCAGCGGGGGCGTGGCTTCCACTACAGCGATACCGCCATCGAGACAGCACTCATGCTTAAGGGCGTATTCAAGCTACCTCTGCGCGCCCTGGAGGGATTCATCAACTCGTTGTTTACGCTGATGAGGGTGCCTCTGGTATCACCGGATTACAGTTGCATCAGCAGGCGGGCCAACACGGTGGAGGTCAAGTACCGGTTGCCCAGCCAGGGGGCAGTCGCCCACTTGGTGATTGATGCGACCGGGCTCAAGGTCTATGGCGAAGGTGAGTGGAAAGTCCGAAAGCATGGCAAGGAGAAGCGGCGCGTCTGGCGTAAGCTCCACTTGGCAGTGGATGCCGCCACCCATGCGATTGTCGCAGCCGAGGTTAGCCTTGAGACGGTGGCAGACAACGAAGTTCTACCCAACTTGCTCAACCCGTTGCGACGCAAGATAGAGCAAGTCAGTGCGGATGGGGCTTATGATACAAAAGCCTGTCATGCCCTACTCAAGAAAAAAGGTGCCAAGGCCACCATCCCACCCAGAAAGAATGCGGCATTGTGGGAAGAGGGGCATCCGCGCAACGAAGCGGTGACGGCCCTCAAGGCAGGAGAGCTGGCGCAGTGGAAGCAGGCCACTGGTTACCATCAACGCTCGAAAGCCGAGACAGCAATGTACCGCGTCAAGCAGCTCATCGGCGCCAAGCTAAGCCTAAGAAATTACAACGCGCAGGTAGGAGAGGCCTTGGCGTGGGTGAAGGCCATCAACAGGATGACCGGGCTTGGTATGCCTGTACGGCAGCAGGTCAACTGAGCGAAACCGGCGCTTGGAGAAAGTCCGCACGCACTGCTTCGGAATTGTGCAACAAGGCCGGGTACCGGCATTACTTGGCGCACCGATCCGTTGGGCAACCGCAAGGGCAGCGATGGCACCACCTACCGCAAAGACGCACTGGGCCATGTGCGCGGCAGCAATGCCAAAACCGGCGAACAGGTGACGTGGCGTGAGGATAGTCTCGGTAACCTGCGTGCCTCTGATGGCACCGTCTGCCGAACCAATGCGCTGGGGCCGCTCAACTGCAGTGGCGAGAGCACGGCATCGGCCTTGCTCGAAGGCAAATGGTGGCTTTTACAGCAAACGGTCTGCGCATCACCCTCTGATGTGATATCAGGCATGGTTGCAACAGGGCCAAGTGGGTAAACTCGTCGGCAATTTCTGGCACCGCAACCGGTAAGGTTGTGAAGCTCAGCCTCTTTTCGTTTTCCATGCGCCCTTGGCGCAAACTGACTCTTATCGGAATACCTGACTCATGGCTATCAAGAAAAACGAACTCTACTCCTCCCTCTGGGCTGGCTGCGATGAGCTGCGCGGCGGGATGGATGCCTCCCAGTACAAGGACTATGTGCTGACCCTGCTGTTTGTAAAATACGTATCCGACAAGGCCAAGGGCAACCCGTACGCCATGATCGAGGTGCCGACCGGAGCGAGCTTTGATGACATGGTAGCGCTCAAGGGCAGCAAGGAGATAGGCGAGGGGATCAACACCATCATCAGCGCGCTGGCTACTGCCAACGATCTGCAGGGGGTGATCACCATTGCCGACTTCAACGACGAAGACAAGCTCGGCAAGGGCAAGGAGATGATCGACCGCCTCTCCAAGCTGGTGGCCATCTTCGAGGGGTTGGATCTGTCGGCCAACCGTACCGAAGGGGATGATCTGCTGGGTGATGCCTACGAATACCTGATGCGCCACTTCGCCACCGAATCAGGCAAGTCCAAGGGGCAGTTCTACACCCCGGCCGAGGTGTCGCGTATTCTGGCCAAGGTGATCGGTATCAGCCGCCAGACCCCGCAAGATGCCACCGTCTACGACCCCACCTGTGGTTCTGGCTCCTTGTTGCTCAAGGCTAGCGACGAGGCGGGCCCCAAGGGGCTGACCATTTACGGGCAGGAGATGGACAACGCCACCAGTGCGCTGGCGCGGATGAACATGATCCTGCACGACAACCCCACTGCAGCAATCTGGAAGGGCAACACCCTGGCCGCGCCCCAATGGAAGGAGGGCAACAACCAGCTCAAGACCTTCGACTTTGCCGTGGCCAACCCGCCCTTTTCCAACAAGAACTGGACCAGTGGCCTCGATGCCGAACACGACGAGTTCGGCCGCTTTGTCTGGGGCGTGCCGCCAGAGAAAAACGGCGATTACGCCTTCTTGCTGCACATCATCAAGAGCCTGAAGAGCACCGGCAAGGGTGCAGTGATCCTGCCCCACGGCGTGCTGTTTCGCGGCAATGCCGAGGCGCGTATCCGCGAGAACCTGCTCAAGCAGGGTTACATCAAGGGGATCATCGGTCTGCCTGCCAACCTCTTCTACGGTACCGGTATTCCCGCCTGCATCATCGTTATCGACAAAGAGAGCGCCCACACCCGCGCCTTCAATGCTCTGGCTGGCAATGAGCAAGGGCTGTTTATGATCGATGCCAGCAAAGGCTTTATCAAAGATGGCAACAAGAACCGGCTGCGCGAGCAGGACATCCACAAGATTGTCGATACCTTCACCCGTGGCCTGACCCTGGCTGGTTACAGCCGCTGGGTGCCACTTAGCGAGATCGCCCGCAACGACTACAACCTCAATATCCCGCGCTATATCGATGGCAGCGAAGGGGAAGATCTGCACGATCTGGCCGGTCACCTGCAAGGGGGGATCCCCGAGCGCGATATCGCGGCCCTTGGCCCCTACTGGCGGGTATTCCCGACTCTCAAGGCCACCCTGTTTGCCCCGCTGCGTCCCGGTTACAGTGAGGCGCGGGTAGCCGCTGCCAAGGTCAAGGGCACCATACTGGCCTGTGAGGAGTTTGCCCGCTTCAAACAAGCGGCGCTGGCTCCGTTCGCCCAGTGGTTCAGCGAGTGCCAGTTCGGCGAGTTTGCCAAGGGCGACTCGCCCAAGGCGCTGATCGACGAGGTGAGTGAAGCGCTGCTGGAGCGCTACCGCGCCGCCGCCGAGGCGACCGGTGAGCTGCTCGACCCCTATGCCATCTATCAGCTGCTGATGGACTACTGGCAGAACCAGCTGCAAGACGATCTCTATGTGCTCTCCCAAGATGGTTGGCAGGCAGGCCGGGTGCTGCGCGAGCTGATTGCCGACAAGGGCGAAAAGATCAAAGAGAACCCGGATCTGGTGATTGGCAAGGCCAAGCACAAGGCCGAGCTGATCCCACCCGCCTTGCTGGTGGCCCGCTTCTTTGCCAATGAACAAAAGGAGCTAGATACCCTGCAAGCCGCGCTGGATGAAGCGAGCCAGACATTGGAGAGCTTTATCGAGGAGCAGAGCGGGGAAGAGGGCGGACTGGTCGATGCCATGAACGACAAGGAGAAGGTGACCGCCGCTAGCGTCAAGGCCCGCATCAGGCTCGCCACCGACAAGGAGGAGCTGGCAGTGCTCAAGCAGGCGCAGCAGCTGTTCGACGCCGAGACCCGCGCCAAGAAGGCCCATAAAGAGGCCAGCGACGCCCTCGATAAAGCGGTATTTGCCCACTACCCCAAGCTCCAGGATAACGAGATCAAAACCCTGCTGGTGGAAGAGAAGTGGCAAGCGAGCCTGCGCGGCGCGCTGGAAGCCGAGATTGAGCGGGTCACCCAGCAGTTGGCGAATCGGGTCAAGGAGCTGGAGGAGCGCTATAGCCGTTCCCTGCCACAACTCACCCAAAACGTGAGCGAGCTGGAGGCCAAAGTGGTGGCCCATCTTAAGGTCATGGGGCTGGAGTGGGCATAATGGCGGAACAGATGATTCAGCATAAAGAAGGCGAGAAGGTGGCCACGCAGGCTATTCCGGCGGGCTTTAAATGGACCGAAATTGGCATAATTCCTGAAGATTGGATTATCGAGAAGCTCGGAATGTATGCATCATTTCGAACCGGTCCATTTGGGAGTGCGTTACACAAGTCTGATTACGTCATTGATGGTATACCAATAGTAAATCCAATGCAGATTATTGATGGGGGTATTATTCCGACATCATCCATGAGCATATCGACGACGGCGGCCACAAAGCTCTCAGAATTTAGACTTCAGACTGGTGACATTGTTATAGGCCGCAGAGGAGAAATGGGGCGTTGTGCTGTAGTTGGGATTGAGGAAAATGGTTGGCTCTGTGGTACAGGGTCAATGATTATTCGGATTAAGTCGAGTTGTGAGTCTCGATTTATACAACGAGTTCTTTCAAGCAAGGAGATAATTGCTGCGATAGAGAGTTCATCCGTAGGTACTACGATGATAAATCTGAATCAAAGCACCCTACGAGAGCTGAAAATTTTTATCCCTTCGAATAAGAACGAGCAACTTGCAATAGCTACTGTTCTCTCAGATACCGATGCATTGATAGGTGAGCTGGAGCAGCTGGTCGCCAAGAAACAGGGCATCAAGACAGCCGCCATGCAGCAACTGCTGACCGGCCGTACCCGCCTGCCGCAGTTCGCCCTGCGCCCCGACGGCACCCCCAAAGGCTATAAATCCAGCGAACTGGGACAAATCCCGGAGGATTGGGAGATAAAGACTATTTATGAGTTGGCAGATTACCAAAAATTCTTATTTGATGATGGTGACTGGGTTGAAGCTGAGCATATAACTGACCATGGAACGCGGCTTATACAAACAGGCAATATTGGTATAGGGCGATATGTAGAGAAAGAAAATAAAAAATACATATCTGACGCTTCGTTTGATAAGTTGAAGTGTAAGCTGCTTCAGGAAGGAGACTTGCTCATCTGCCGTTTGGCTGAACCTGCTGGCAGAGCGTGTATTTTACCAAATATCGGTGAGAGTAAAGTTATCACATCCGTAGATGTTTCCATATTCAGACCTAGTAAAAAAACAGCGTATAGAGATTTTTATAATCAATATTTTTCTTTTTCAGAGTGGTTTAAAACTGTATTGGAACAGGTGGGTGGAACAACTCATAAACGTATTGCTCGTGGTGCGCTGGGGCGCTTACCAGTTCCATACCCAAAATTAGAAGAACAAACCGCCATCGCCACCATTCTCTCCGATATGGATAGCGAGCTAAGTTCGCTGGAGCAAAAACTGGCCAAGGCCCGCTCCCTGAAACAGGGAATGATGCAGCAGTTGCTGACTGGCCGTATCCGCCTGCCGCTGCCGCAGGAGGCATGATGGAGAGCATCAATAATCAGGTGCGGTCGGTACGCCAGTTGCTGGCCATTCCCCAACTGGCCATCCCAAGCTATCAGCGACCTTACCGCTGGGGTGCCAAGAATATCTCGGATCTCTTTACCGATCTGGCGACCCATCAGGACAAGAGCGCCTACCGGCTGGGCTCGGTGGTGTTTCATCAGCATGCCGATAGCAAGCTGGGCGAGATGCTTGATATCGTCGATGGCCAGCAACGTACCCTGACCCTGATGTTGACCGTCAAGGCGCTGATCGAGGTGCTGGATGACGAAAGTCGCAGCGGCAAAGAGAAGTGCACCCGCTTTCAACGTCAGGATCTGCGTGAGCAATTGCAGGCCTTGCGTGGACCTATCGATGCGTTTATGCAGCGCCAGCACTTCCCAAGCCGGGATTCGGAGTACAACCTCAGACGCAACTATCTGGAGCTGCGCCGGCTGGTGGCCCGCCCTGAGTTTGACGAGCAGCAAATCGACTTTCTGCTCAATCGCTGTCAGGTGGTCTGCTTTGTGCTGCAGGATATCTCGGAGGCGTTCCAGTTCTTCGATTCGCAAAATGCCCGGGGGCGCGATCTGGCCCCCCACGATCTGCTCAAGGCATTTCACCTGCGCGAGTTTGCCGAGTATGAGGCTAGCCTGAAAGCTGAGGCGGTCGCCCATTGGGAGCGTCTGCCAAGCGACGAGCTGGCCAATCTGTTCGCCCTCTATCTCTATCGGGTACGCCAGTGGGCCGAGGGCAAGTCGGCCCGCTACTTTGGCAAGGGGGAGGTGGATCTCTTCAAGGGGGTCAACCTCGACCGGGTAGGGCACTATCCCTACGTGGAGTCGCTGCGTATCGCCCATCACTTTGTCGATGAGTACAACAGCCAGTACCAGCGCAAGATAGATGGTCAGCGCATGACGTTTCCCTTTCATCTCGACCAGATGATCATCAATGGCCGGCGCTTTTTCGAGATGGCCGAGTACTACCAGGCGCGGGTCGCCGCTATCGTGGCCGAGGAGTCTGATTCCGGCAAGACGCAATCTGCCACCCTGCTCGGGGAAACGCTGACGCCGATGGCCAGCAAGGTGCTGTTTACCCTGGGCAGTTACGCGAAGCGTCATCGCACCGGGGATCGTTATGTGCGGGCCATGTTCGACTGCGCCCTGATCTTCTATATCGACAAGTTCGGCAGTCAGGGGCTGTCACTGGCTATCGAGAAGTGCTTTATCTGGGCCTATCGCTGCCGCATTCGCCAACAGGTGGTGCAACTGGCGACCATGGATAACTATGTGCTGGAGCACAATCTGATCCGTGCCATTCGTGATGCCCGCCTGCCGGGAGATCTGCACGGCTTCCCTTTGCCTAGCATGAGCAGCCGAGAGAACAAGAACAATCGCAACGGCGCCGAAGATGAGCTGGTCGGACTGTTTCGGGAGATGAAATATTATGAGTGATGCAGGCGTTTGCCCCTTTTCCATCCGTGCACTGCTCGAAGACAGCGCCCGCTATCTGGTGCCCATGTATCAGCGCAACTACGCCTGGGGCGAGGGAGAGATCACCCAGCTGTTGCAGGATGTGCTGGATTATCAGCAAAAATCGGCCAGTGGTAAGGGGCCGCAAACCTACTATATCGGCACTCTGGTGGTGTTTGCCCGGGGCGACGGCAGCTTCGAGGTGATCGATGGCCAGCAGCGCTTTACTACCCTCTCTCTGCTGGCCAATTGGCTTAAACACCACGCGAAAGATGCGGTAGAGATGAACTGGTATCACGCTATCAACCTCACTTTTGAAAGCCGCCCGGTATCGAGCCATACCTTCGAGCGCTTATGGCAGGGGGTGGCTCCCCACGATTTGCGGGGAAGTGCCTTCAATGAAGGTCTGGTGAACGGTTTTGAACTGATTGGCAAGGCAATGGCTGATCTTGGTTTGGTGGGGGCTAAACTGACGGCCTTTTGCGATTACCTCTTCACGCATGTGCAGATCTCTCGTATCGAGGTGCCCAAGGATACCGATCTCAACCACTTCTTCGAGGCGATGAACAATCGCGGCGAGCAGCTGGAAAAGCATGAGGTGATCAAGGCGAAGCTGATGGAGACGTTAAACCAGATCCCCGAAGAGGAGAGTCGTCGCCAAAGCATTCATGTATTGACCCGGGTATGGGATGCCTGCGCCAATATGGAGCGCTATATCCAGTACGGTTTTACCCCGGATGAGCGTCACCGCCTGTTTGGCCAGAATGACTGGGGCCAGTTTGTGCCCCGTGATTTTGCCCATCTGCTTGATCTGCTAGGGTCCTCTAACGCTGCCGACGCTGCCGATAAAAGTCGTGTAGCTGCCGGTAGCCAGGGTCGCACCTTGTTGGCTATTTTGCAGGATGACAAGCTCGATGGAGAGCAGAAGGTGGAGGAGGAGAGCGCAGGCTCGGAGCGTTTTAACAGCGTCATCAACTTCTCCAACTTTTTGCTCCATGTGCTGCGACTCGTAAGTCGCGGCCCGGCTGATACGGAGGGGGTGCCGCTTGATGATAAACAACTGGTCGATCAGTTTGAGCTGCGAGTGATAAGGCAACCTGACCCGGTAGCGGCAGTCCAGCGTTTTGTCTATGGCCTGTTAAAGAGCAAGTATCTGTTTGATCAGTTCATCATCAAGCGCGAGTTTGCCGATGGCAAGGATGGCTGGAGTCTGAAACGGCTGCACTGGTATTCGAAAGAGAGCGTCAGCTACATCAATACCTTTGATGAGAATGAGGACGGCTTTGCTGGCGTCAATCGGCGGATCCTGATGTTGCTGTCGGCGTTTCATGTGTCGACCCCGACCCTGGTTTACAAGCACTGGCTGAACGGCGCTCTGCGTTATCTGTTCGACAACTGTCACCCTGAGCAACCGGTAGGGGCGGGGGCTTATCTGTCCTATCTGGAGAGTCAGGCTCGCCGCTTTGTCTTCCTGCGCTTTTTGGCACCGGGTGAAGGGGCTTCCTATTACCAGATGCTCTACCTTGATAACGCCCTGTTGCCCGCAATCGAGGTGGATGAGAGCTGGCACGAGGTGATTACATCCAAACTTCGCTTCGGTCATATCGAGAACAACTTTGTCTTCAATTTCCTCGACTACCTGCTGTGGGTTACCAATCGCAATCAAGATAAAGATCGTGATATGGAGTTGTATCGCCGTTTCGAGTTTACGTTCCGCAGTTCGGTGGAACACTTCTCACCCCAGCATCCGATGGATGGTTATCAACCGGTCGAGCAGAGTGCCCTCCATTCGTTTGGCAACCTTTGCCTTATCAGCCACAGCAAGAACTCGCGCCTGAGTAACTTCCAGCCCCAACAGAAGCAGGAGCACTTTGAAGTGAGCCTTGTCAACAACCAGATCGATAGCCTCAAGCTGCTCGCCATGATCCGGTTGATGAAAGAGAAAGGCCGCTGGCAGGAAACCGAGATCGCAGAACACCAAGCGCAGATGCTAGAAGTGCTGGCCGCTGAGGCTAGCAAGATGAGGGAATATCCATGAGCACTGTTGGTCAACGGGAGCAGGCTACCCAGCAGCGAGTCGTGCGGTTTTTTATCGAGGTGCTGGGCTATCGCTATCTGGGTGACTGGCACACCCGGCCCAACAATCGCAATGTCGAACCCGCCTTGCTGACCAGTTGGTTGGCTGGGCGTGGTGTGGATGCCGCGCTTATTCCCAGGGTGCTGCGCCAGCTCGAACGGGCGGCCAGCCTGGGGGAGGGGCGTCAGCTCTATGATGCCAATAAAGAGGTCTACCGCCTGCTGCGCTACGGCGTGAAGGAGAAGGTCGGGGCGGGCGAGCAGCATCAGACTGTCTGGCTGGTGGATTGGGCCAATCCAGAGGCTAATGACTTTGCCATCGCGGAGGAGGTGACGGTTGCGGGGGAGAACACCAAGCGGCCGGATCTGGTGCTCTACGTCAACGGTATTGCGCTTGGGGTGATTGAGCTAAAGCGATCCACCGTCTCTATCGGTGAGGGGATCCGGCAAAACCTTGACAACCAGAAGCAAGACTTTATCCGCAACTTCTTCACCACCCAGCAGTTGGTGATGGCGGGCAATGATAGCCAAGGCGTGCGTTATGGCACCATCGAAACCCCGGAGAAGTACTATCTGGAGTGGAAAGAAGCCGGCATTACATCGCAGGGCAACCTGCTGGATCAACATCTGACCCAGCTCTGCGACAAGGGCCGTTTTCTCGAGTTAATCCACGACTTTATCGTGTTCGATAGCGGGGCGAAGAAGACCTGCCGTCATAACCAGTACTTTGGTATCACGGCGGCCAAGGGCTTTATCGCACGTCATGAGGGCGGCATCATCTGGCATACCCAGGGCAGTGGCAAGAGCCTGACCATGGTGTGGCTGGCCAAGTGGATCCGCGAGAATGTACCGGATAGCCGAGTATTAATTATCACTGACCGCACCGAGCTTGATGAGCAGATTGAGAAGGTGTTCGCCGGGGTTGAGGAGGAGATCCTGCGAACCAAGAGTGGCGCTGATTTGGTGCGCAGCCTGGATGAAGCTCAGCCATGGCTGCTTTGTTCTTTGGTGCACAAATTTGGCCGCCATACCGAAGATGAAGAGACCGGCCTTGATGGCGATGAGTTTATCGACGAGCTCAAGGCCAACCTGCCGGCCGACTTTGCCCCCAAGGGTAAACTCTTCGTGTTTGTGGACGAGTGTCACCGTACCCAGTCAGGTAAGTTGCATGGCGCCATGAAGAGCATACTGCCCGAGTCGCTCTTTATCGGTTTTACCGGCACACCGCTGATGAAGAAAGACAAGAAGAAGTCGGTGGAGGTGTTCGGCCCCTACATTCACACCTACAAGTTTGACGAGGCGGTGAGCGATGGGGTGGTGCTGGACTTGCGCTATGAGGCTCGCGACATCGATCAGCGGGTCAAATCTCAAGCCAAGGTGGATGAGTGGTTTGAGGTAAAGACCCGTGCACTTTCGCGGCTTGGGCGCCAGCAACTCAAGGAGAAGTGGGCTTCGATGCAAAAGCTGCTCTCGAGCCGCTCACGACTCGAGCAGATCGTGGCCGATATCCTGCTCGATTTTGATCGCAAGCCCAGGCTGGCCGATGGCCGTGGCAACGCCATGCTGGTTTGCGCCAGCGTTTATCAGGCCTGTAAGAGTTATGAGTTGTTCAGTCAGGCTGGCTTTGCCGACAAGTGCGCCATCATCACCAGCTATCAACCCAATGCCAATACGATCAAGGGAGAGGAGACCGGCGAGGGGCTGACCGAGAAGCTTGCTAAATACCAGATCTACCGCAAGATGCTGGCGGGCTTTTTTGACCAGAGTGAAGACGAGGCCGCCAAGCGGGTGGAGGAGTTTGATAAAGCGGTCAAGCAGCGCTTTATCAAGGAGCCGGGTCGGATGCGGCTGCTTATCGTAGTCGACAAGCTGTTGACCGGCTTTGATGCGCCGTCGGCAACCTACCTCTATATCGATAAAAAGATGGCCGATCACAACCTCTTTCAGGCCATCTGCCGGGTTAACCGGCTCGACGGTGCCGACAAGGATTATGGCTACATCGTCGATTATAAGGACTTGTTCCGCTCGCTGGAGCAGACGGTTAAGGATTACACCGCAGAAGCCTTTGAGGGTTACGACAAGGAAGATGTGGCCGGACTGCTTAAAGATCGATTGGCACAAGGCAAGCAGGATCTTGATGATGCCCTGGAGGCTGTACGCACCCTGTGTGAGCCGGTCAAGGCACCGCGCGAAGAGTTGGATTATCAGCACTACTTCTGCTGTGCTCCTGGCGCCGATGAGGATGAACTGCTCGACAAGGAAGCTCTACGTTTAACGCTCTATCAGTTCGTTGCCAAGTTGATCCGGGCGTTCACTACGCTGGCTGGTGAGTTGGAGGAGGCGGGCTATAGTGCCGGCCAGGCAGCCGCTATTCGCCGCGAGGTGGAGCACTACACCAAGGTGCGTGACATGATCAAAGTGGCCAGTTGTGATCACGTCGATATGAAACAGTTCGAGCCAGCGATGCGGCAGATGCTGGATCTCTATGTTGATGCCGACCCTAGTGAAACCCTGATGGATTTCGAGGAGTCGGGGCTCTTGGAGCTGATCATTGAACGTGGGGCTGAGGCGCTCGACGGTGCCCCAGAGGGGCTGCGTAAAGACAGTGAGGCGATGGCTGAGGCCATCGAAAATAACGTACGTCGTACCATAGTCGATGAGAACCCGGTCAATCCCAAGTACTACGAAAAGATGTCGGTACTGTTAAATGAGCTGATCGAGCTACGTCGCTCCCAGGCCATCTCCTATCAGGAATATCTGGAGAGAGTGCGTGAGCTGGCCATCAAGGTGAAGCGACCAGCCAGTGGTGGGGCCGGGGCTTATCCTGCGAGTGTCGATACCTCGGCCAAGCGGGCGCTCTATGACAACCTGGGGCAAGATGAGGTGCTGGTGACCCGCCTCGATACAGTAGTGAGATACACCAAGAAAGCAGACTGGTATGGGAACCGCTTCAAAGAGCGGGAGATCGCCTTTGCCATTGCGGAAGAGATCAAGGGGTACGATGTGACAGTTGCAGATGTGATGACCCTGGTCAAAGCCCAGCAGGAGTATCATTGATGGCACAGGTCACCATAGGTGAGCTGACGATTGATCTGCAGCGCAAGGGCATCAAAAACCTGCACATCAATGTGTTGCCACCCGATGGAAGGGTTCGGGTCTCTGCACCCGCATCCTTGTCGGACATTGCCATCAGAGTCGCGGTGGTGCGCAGGCTGGCCTGGATCCGTCAGCAGCAGGCGGCGTTTGTTGCACAGCCGCGTCAGAGCGAGCGCAAGATGTGTAGCGGAGAGACCCACTATCTTTGGGGGCGAGGCTACCGATTGGATGTGATCCCGACCGAGGGCACCCACAGCGTCAAGCTGCAGGGGGGCTGGATCCGTATGCGGGTGCCTGCCCACTATGATGCTGCTCGCCGTGAGGCGTTGCTCCTTGATTGGTACCGCCAACTGCTACGCCAGCGGCTTCCGGTACTTATTACCAAGTGGCAGGAGATGCTCAAGGTTGCACCTTCTTTTGTCGGTATCAAACGCATGAAGACCATGTGGGGTAGCTGCAAAACAGATACGGCTCGCATCTGGATTAACCTCGAATTAGTCAAGAAGCCCCCTGAGTGCCTGGAATTTATCGTTGTTCACGAGATGGTGCATTTGTTAGAACGCAAACATAACCAGCGATTTATCTCCCTGATGGATCTGCACCTGCCAAATTGGCGGGAGCACCGAGAGAAGCTGAACAAGATGCCGCTGGCGTTTAACCGGTGGGGGTATTAAGCACAAAAGCGATCGGCCTAAGGACCGGTTTACGCGACCACTATCTTGAAAAAAAACGCTCGGGCTGAGTGATGAGCTGCTAAAGGGAGATGCGAAAAAGTCCCTAACATGAAATAATAATATCCAGAAGCCATTATGAGTCATCAATTTATTGAAACACGAGAAATGACCATAAAAATGGCATAATTGGGTGGGTTCGGTGTGTTTTAGGGCGAGGTTCGCTGGCTTTATAGCCAGCGCTCAGTCAAGGTAAAAATTACACCTGTTCGCACGTTTTATATAAAAAAACAAGCCCTCAATAAAATTGAGATGAGGATCACAAATGGCTTTAAATGATTTTGTCGTGAACACTCCTCGGCCGTTACCCGTGATTCTGCTGTGTGACACCTCCGGAAGTATGTCAGTAGATGGCAAAATTGAAGCGCTTAATGAGGCGGTCAAGCAGATGATTACCACATTTGCAGAAGAAAGCCGGATTCGTGCCGAAATTCAGGTTGGGCTAATCACTTTCGGTCAAAGCGTTAACGAACATCTGCCACTAACTGCGGCAAAGGACATCACCGATGTATCTCCGATGCAGGCTACTGGACTGACGCCTCTCGGCGCGGCACTGAATCGAACCCGCATGCTGCTAGAGGATAAGGAGGTCATTCCGTCCCGTGCCTATCGACCGGTTATCGTATTGGTGTCTGATGGTTACGCAACCGATGCTTGGGAAGCGCCATTAGAAGCCCTGAATCGCTCTGAGCGGGCCAGCAAGGCATCCCGTATCGCGATGGCGATCGGTCAGGATGCGGACCGGATTATGTTGGAAGACTTTATCGATGATCCTGAAGCACCTCTGTTTGAAGCGCAACATGCCAGAGACATTCACAAGTTCTTCCGCGCCGTTACCATGAGTGTCACTACCCGCACGCGCAGCGCCAATCCCGAACTGGCTGCCCCAATCCAAATTCAGGGAATGCCAGAGGATGACGAAGAACTGGATTTCTGATGTCTATAGTTCAACTCTTCGGTGGCTCAGTCAGAGGTCCAGCACACATTCTGGATAACCTGCCAAATCAGGATGCCTTGATGCTGCGAAGGCTCGGTAAGCTAGGCACCTTGGCGGTTGTTTGCGATGGCATGGGCTCAAGACCATATGCCGACATTGGCGCCCGCAAAGCCTGTAAAGCCGTACAAGCAGCAATAAAAAAGCTGGGTAATTCGGGATTCAGCCCCAAAGTACTTATCCCGGAAATCCACCGTCAATGGGTGCAGCGGGTACAGCCACTTCGCACTCAGGATGCAGTCACAACTTGCTTGTTTGCCTGGGTACTGCCTGACGGTCGTACTTTAGCGGCACAACTTGGTGATGGGCTCATTTATGGTCGGGTTAATAACGATAGCTGGCAGCTTTCTCCCACTGACAAAGCATTTGGTAATGCAACAACGGGACTAGGTATCGCCAAGAAATTATCCGATTGGCGATGGCGCATTTTTGAAGAGACAACCAATAGCATTGAAATTTCGATGATGACTGACGGGATCAGTGACGATCTCCTGCCCGAAAGTTATTCCGCCTTTGCCTCTGAGATGCGCAAAGCCCTAAATTTCAAAAACTCCAGACATGCCAAGAAATGGCTAAAACATCAGCTTGACAATTGGCCTGTACCGCTGCACGGAGACGACAAAACCTTTGCGGCAATCTATTTAGGAAACGGACATGGCTGCGCCGAAACACAATCATAATACCTTCGCGAAAGACGAGAAAGGTGGTGAATGGAGACTAACCCGTAAGATAGGGGAAGGCGGACAGGGTGAGGTGTTCAGTACCGACACTACCGGCTATCTGGCTAAATTCGTCAACTTCGAGGATGACAACAAGCTGACAAGCTGGTCGAAACGGATCCGCTGGGTAATGAGGCAGGATCTGGATGGTCTCCACCTAGCCCGGCCGATTGTCATGCTGACAGAACCAAAGCCGGGTTACATCATGGAGATGATGGACGAACTGCTTCCCTTACGTAAGATCCTCGATGACTCCTACGAAGCGTTACTTGTAGCGCAAGATTTCAGCGTTTTCAAAGCAACTGGTGGCCTGTTGCGTCGTTACCAGTTGTTGGGAAAGCTAGCACGTCAATTAGCGGAACTTCATGGCCGTGGTATCGCCTATGGTGACTTGTCGCCAGATAACGTGTTTGTCTCCGGCGACCCCAACTTTTGTGAAGTGTGGCTGATTGACTGCGACAATCTGGCGACCAATGGCGTTATCGATAACCAGGCGGTCTACACGCCCGACTACGGCGCACCGGAATTGGTCAGATGTGAGGCGGGGATGAGTTCATTAACTGACTCCTGGAGTTTTGCGGTGATTGCCTTCCAACTATTGACTTTCATGCACCCACTTAAAGGCGAGATGGTGACTGAGGGTGATGAAGCATTAGAGGAAAAAGCGCTTGGGGGTGAATTGCCGTGGATTGAGGATCCGATGGATGATACCAATGCCGCAGTGCCGGGAAAACGCGGACTGTTTACCGTAGCGATGACGAAAAAGCTTACGAGCCTGTTCCAGCAGTGCTTCACTGAGGGACTCAATAATCCCCTGGGGCGCCCTTCAATGATGGAGTGGGCCGAAGCTTTTGAGCAAGCGAGTATGGCCACTCTCACCTGCAATAACGAAGTGTGCGGGCAAAGCTTTATCTACAATCGTGCTCATCAATGTCCGTTCTGCGATGGTGCCATCAATCCGAGCGCTTTCTTGCTGTTAAAGCACTACTACTACACACCAGAATTTGAAGCTGATGACAGTGAACAGCAGGGTAACGGCTGGATCAATTCGCAAAGTGGCATCGTCATAACTGCCGATAAACCCGTTTCACTAAAAAAACTGGATCCGGCCAGCGCGCTTTACCATAACTCTGCCCCCCTGTGCCAACTTGAGCTAACCAGCAACGGGCTGTACATAATCCCTGCCGAGGGTCAGCAGCTCCATCTGCAGAGAATCTCGGACAGCAAAACCAGTCCGATCCAAAAGCGCCAACTTCTGAAAGCTGAGAGTCGCTCCAACACCCGATTTGCCCTGCATCTGGAAGATATGTCAGCCACTCATCCAGTCTGGATCTTTAACTGGTAAAGCATCGCCATGAAGTTATTTGAATTTCCATACTTTCAGACGGATCTAATACGGGTTTCGTCGCCCTGGTCCGAACGGTTTAATAAAGCACACTGGGACAAATCTTCATGCGTCACCATCCGGGAACATGGCGATAACTTTCTTCTTATCAACGACGAGAAACAATTCGCCGAGGTCAATATAAAGGCGTTGCCGGAACCGGCCGCCAAAGTGACCCTGGCAACGGTCGCCAAGTTCGAACCTGACACGCTTTACCTTGCCTGCCTTCCGATTCAAGACACAGTCGAAATCGATGAAGTCTGGAATCTCGGAGCCGATGAACAAATCATCGAACAGGTCCGTGCAAAAACAACGAACACGCAGTCGCCCGTCGAGGATGTCCTGAAGTGGCTGCAGGGCGAGTTTGTTTGCGATAACCAGGGCGGGGGTTGCTTTGCTCAAATGTACCGGAACGACAACAGTGTTCAGACTGGGAGTCAGAGCCGTTTTACTTTGATCGGCCGTCGCTGGCTGATTGATATGGTGCAGCGGAGCAAAGGCGCCTGGTTTATTGAACGACTCAGACCACTCAGTCGACAACAAAGCAACGGCATTCTGTGGCTCCAAGCTGACATTCAATTTGTTGATGCCTCTTCAGCGGCATTGTTGGGTTCAGAAGAGGCTCAGCAGCAGATTTCCGCTATTATTGACAGCAATCAGAGCTACATCAATCTGTGGCGCAAATACAATCAGCTGGAGCAAAAGAAAGCTGAAGCAGAAGCGATAGCGCAAGGCTATATCAGGTACCGCTCCTATGAACCGGTTGGACAGGAAACGGTTCGTTGGCAGTTTGAGCTTGACCTTGATATGCAGGAAAAGCTGCCAGACTTTGTTGCTGGCCTGCTTTCCAATTCCGAAGGCTTACTGGAAGCGGATAAAAACTTGCCTGAGTGGTTCACTCAGGACGAGTTATCAAAAGTTGTTTCCCTGCAGGACAAAGCGCGACGCTTCGCCGGCAAATTCATCAAAGCAAGTAAAAATAGCCTTACTCTTGAACCCGACCTTGGCAAGAAAACTATTTCTCCTCCAAAACAAGGCTACTTGTTTCTGTCATTGGCTGGCACCATGACCAGTCTTCAGCGTCGGCAAAAAGCCTGGGAGCTGATCAGTCAGGGGCAAAACCCCATGCCACAGCTTAGGTACCTCCTTGAAGAGAGAGATGTGCCACGCATTCGCCGCCGGACTTTGGAAGCGCTCTCTCCTGCTGCGCGTATGATGTTCAAAGGTGAGCCAACTGACCGCCAGCGGAAAGCGCTTAATGCAGCGTTGAATACGCCTGACATCTGTTTGATTCAAGGGCCGCCGGGAACCGGTAAAACCCAGGTCATTGCCGCCTTGCTAAAACGCCTGGCTGAAGTGTCTGATTCTGAGCAGGTGCAGCATCAGACCCTCGTCTCCAGCTACCAACATGATGCCGTCGAGAATGCTCTGGAGCGCTCAGAGGTGTTTGGTTTACCCGCTCCCAAAATTGGAGGGCGTAGAAATCGGGATGCTCAACGTATCGACCCGGTATCGGCCTGGAGTGAACAACGTGCGGTACAGATCGAGCAAAAGCTCTCGTCTCTTAAGGCTCAGGATCCGGTCTGGCAGGCTTGGAAAAACGTCCAGCAAAGTCTGACGAAGGCCATGGTCTCCCGCCTGCTGCCGCAAGAGCTGCAGGAGCATCTTCGTGATGTCAGAAATCATCTGACTGCGCTAGCTGAGATTAGTCAACTAAGCCCTTCTGCGATGCTTCTTTGCGATCTGGACGACCTGATAAAACAGAAATTTGGTATCAATCAGTCACTGGTCAGTGGCGCCTACCTGAAACAGATACTTGCCTCAGTCAGGGCACTTCGTGTAACCGAAACTGCGTTTAGCGATGACGGCCTCGATCGTATCCAATATCTGCTTGCCAGTGCTTACATCGGAAAAATAGAGCTGAAAGCGGCGGCTCTGGAGCTACTTGAACAAGCTTCCAACTGGCAGATGCCCGCAAATCGACCGGACCTGCCCAAGCTTAAGGCACTGAAAGATAAACTGCTGGACCGCCTGGCTGTGGATTCCCGTCCCATTAGCCGACGCCAAATGGCCGATAGCCGCGTCACAGAGCTGTTGTGCCAGATCCGTGACGAGCTTTCGGGCAAATTTGAGGCAACCCGATATGGCGTCACCACGGTACTGGACGACTATGCCAACGCGCTTCGCTATCAGCCTGCAGCTGTGCGCAACGCAACGGCCGAATACTCAGCCGTGCTTGGCGCGACGTGCCAACAATCTGCGTCCAACTCGATGGCTGATCTGAAGAGCATAGAAAACCGCTCATCTGTGGTGTTTAACACCATCATTGTTGATGAAGCTGCACGTGCGAACCCACTCGATCTCTTCATTCCGATGTCTATGGGCGAGAAGCGCATCATTCTGGTCGGGGACCATATGCAGCTGCCACACATTCTCGAGCCTGAACTGGAGCAAGACCTTATCTCTCGGGAGGGGTTGGATGAGTCTTTTGCTAGCGGTCTGCGGGAAAGCCTGTTTGCACGCCTGTTCCGCCAAATGAAAGCGTTGGAAAACAAAGACGGGGTTAACCGAACCGTCACTCTGGACAAGCAATACCGCATGCATCCCGTTTTGGGTGAGTTCATCAGCAATCAGTTCTATGACAATGAATTGATGTCTGGCCTGACGGCTGCAAGCTTTGACCACGGGCTGGCCGAGTATGGCAGCAAAGTCTGCGGTTGGATCGATGTCCCCAATTTTGAAGGCTCAGAGCGTCGGATTGGCCCCAGTACCGCCAGACAGTGCGAAGCCAAGCGAATTGCGGATGAAGTTGCCCGACTCACCCATATCGCACCAACCAAGAGCATCGGGGTGATCTCGTTTTACAGCGCTCAGGTCACCGAGATCAAAAAAGCACTGGCCGAGCACGGTATCTGCGATTCAAACAGTGAATTGGAAATCAACAAAAGCTACACCGCCTTTACTGATCCCGATGGAAAAGTTCATGAACGTATACGCATTGGCACCGTCGATGCTTTTCAGGGCAAAGAGTTTGACATTGTTCTGCTTTCAATGACCCGCAGTAACCAATATGAGGTCGAGCTGAACTCCGAGTCCGCACTCAATCGAAAGTTCGGCCATCTCAGACTGGCCAATCGGATGAACGTGGCAATGAGTCGTCAACGCAGCCTTCTCATTGTGGTGGGCGACAGAGCAATGGTGATCTCTGCAGCGGCACAGAAAGCCGTTCCCGCGTTGAACAGTTTCGAAAATCTATGCAATGGAGAGCACGGCTTTGTTATTTAACCCTTCCAGCACGCCGATTATCTGCTCGCCTAAGTTTGAACGCTTTGGATTTGAGCGACAACATCTGCTGGTGCCACTACTGGCCTGGAAAGTACTGGCGCCAGGCAGAAATGCCCGCAATGTAAACCTGTTTCAAAAAACGATCCTTAAGCTCATCCGTGCGGGTGTTGTGCACAGCAGCGAAATCGCAGACCACATGGCACTCGATCCGGAGCTGGTCAAATTTATCATTGCGGCACAACTGCAGCCAAACGGACTTTTGGACAAAAGCTTCAAACTAACTTCTGAGGCCGAAGAAGCTCTTGATGATGGCATCATCGGCGGTAAGGAGCTGTCAACGGCTTATCTGTTTCAGGAGCCATGGAGTGGTAAACTCCTGCCCCGTATTGCAAATGCCCTCGAAACCATCGAACCCGACAAGTTTGACGACAAAGGATTCCCAACCTTCTTGCGCAGCCGCGGAGAAGGTAAATACGAAAAACCGTTTTGCCTCAAGGCCACCAGGCTTCCTGATACGCCAGATACCGAGGCGATCTTTAAGGCACTGGAGCTGGCAGAAACCGCCAGATTCAACAGTTTGCAGGTCAGTGGGGATTGGGCAGAATCACGCGCCATCTTCTCCAGGGGCTACGAGCTTATGGACGAGCGCTCTATTCAGGTTCTGGCCTGGTGCTACGTGAAAAAGGCGGACAACGGGGAAGTTCCTTGGCTGGCCAGCGATCCTTTTGGCTATTTCCCGGCAGCAGACTATATGCGGGAGTTGCTGAATGAACGTCTTGAGAAGGATCAGCACTTAGCCGGAAGAGTCGCACGCATATTCAACATTGAATACGGCAATTCAGCAGACCTGCAAGCCACGATTGAGCAGGATGAAGAGCAGCTTCGTCTTGAGCTGTTGGCTGAGTGGCCTTGGCTTTCCGGGTATCCGGAACTTGAGAGGTACGTTGGCTCACTCTTGCGTTTGTCCAAAGCCAACATATTAAATGGCGAGAAATGCAGATGGGAGGACATCGATAGTGAATGTATCACTGCGCAAAAAGTCGCGGAATGTCTAATAAAAATCCTCCTGAAAAAATATAGCGGTAAGCGTGTTTGCCACATGCTACGAGGCAACGGCTTATCTGAAGGTGAGAAAAAGCATCAAAAGCCGCTGGAACGGAGCTCCCGAGTAACGCTATTTGACCACTTGCCAGTAGCAGGCCTCAATCTCAATGAGTCCGAAGCGTTGGCAAGTGTCGACTCTAGGGGGCTGATCATGGCAATTGAGCGCGAACATGGCTCATTAAAATCGTTGCTGGCCGGTGCATTGCTGACCTGTTTCTGCCATCCGAGGCACCCCTTGGTTGAGCTAGAGCATCACTCTCCCAGGTGGATCCGCAAGCTGTTGCAGTTGGCCGATCTCAGAAATAAGGCGGGGCATGCATCCGGTGATCAGCTAGATAAACAACAAGTTTTTAATCAAACCCAATGGCTCATCAGTTGGGTCAAATTGTTCGAGAAAGAAATCTGAAAATGGCAAAAAAACCGAATAAAACTGCGACAAGTGCGTCAAACAATCAAAAAGCCTCTGGTTCTGGCCGGAGCTTTGCCGAAAAAATGGCTAGTGTACTCGGGCGCTTGCCTGAAGATGTGGAGCTGCAGGAGGGTATTTCAGCGGCAGTCAAGGATGAAGTGATTGCTAAAGCCGATGCTCAAACGCAGGAGCTGCTGGACGAGCTGGTTTCTGAGTTAAACAGGTTGACTTCAGAGTGCGCTAACTACCGTTCAAAACTCGAAAAAGAGACTGAGCTAGCCAAAGTTGAATCGTCTCGTATCAGTAATGAGCGGACAATTCTTGAGCAAAACAAGGAAGCCTTCAAAAAAGAGCAAGCCGCTTTTAAAGCTCAGGTAACCGAACTGAACAAAGAAAAATTGACGTTTGCTGCTGAGCAAAATGAGTTGGCCATCAAGAAGCGAGAGCTGGAAACACAGGAGCTCAACGCGGAGGCTGGCTTTGCTAAACAGAATGAGGCCTCGCTCAAGCAATTGCAGTCAAAGAAAGCGGAGCTGGAGCAGTCTCTGGAAGAGCTGCAGTCTGTAATCACTGCTGAAGAACAAACCGCAGCTAATGCCCGTATAGAACGCCACCGCGAGTTATTGGCAAAACAAAAAAGTACTTTTGATGCCATTGCTGCAAAAGAGCGCAAGCTGATTGAGCAACAGACGGAGTTCGATGCTCAAAAATACGAGCTCGAGAGCCATAAACTGAGCCTGGATGGAAAACTAGCTGCTCTGCAGAAACAGCAAAAACACCTGGATAAGCAAGCTCAAGAGTTGGCCGCAGAGCAACTGGCTGCCAAAGAACGCCAGTTGGAGGCTCTCCGTGAACGGCTCGCTTCTGCGAATGGTATGCTTGCTACCCGGGATAAAGCGCTTGAATCTTGGAATGATATTCGCCAGCTGATGGGGGACCGCTCTCCGCAAGCGCTTATCGAGCAACTGAATCAGGCACAAAGGCAAGTTGAACAGCTTAAGAACGAACTCGCCTTGAAACCTTCTGGTTCGCTGCAATCTCAGTACGACCAATTGCGCCATGAGTTCGACCAGCAGGAACAGGACAAACTCGATCTGGAACGTCAGCTCAATGAGCTACGTCGCGCTGTAGCCAAGGGGGCGATCTCGGTTATTGGTCAGGAAACTCAGGAAAAAGAACTTCGGGTCCTACGCAAGCACAAAGAAGTGTTGTCCCGTGCCGTTGATGAGCTGGAATCACAAGTCGATGATTTGGTACAGCGTCAGAGCAGTCAAACCGCCTTCCCTGCGATGCAGGCAATGGACAATGACCATAATCTTCAAAGCCAGCCGAAGTTGGAAGCAGTTCGGGATCTTAAACAGTTTGCGCAGGTGCTGCAGCATCGTATCGCGCTGGATGTGAAAACAGGAAAAAAGCTTTACTACCGCCTTGAGGACATTCAAATTTTCCTCGGTGGCCTGGCCATGTCACGACTGGCTATTCTTCAGGGGATCAGTGGTACCGGTAAAACCAGTTTAGCCACCGCATTCTCTCGCGCCGTAGGGGGGCACTGCACCAGCGTCCGTGTTCAAGCAGGTTGGCGGGATAAAGAGGACCTGCTGGGGCATTACAACGCGTTTGAGAAAAAGTACTACGAGAAAGAAGCGGTTCAAGGCCTGTATCGGGCATCGTTGCCGGCTTATGCCGACCGTCCCTGCGTCATTTTGTTGGATGAAATGAACCTGTCTCGTCCTGAGCAGTATTTTGCCGAATTCTTGTCGGCCCTCGAGGAGGATACCGAACGGCAGCAGATTGCGCTGGCAACCTCACCCTGCCCCAATGCGCCGAACTTGCTGATTGATCAGCATAAGCTGCAAATCCCGCAGAACGTCTGGTTCATTGGCACGGCCAACCACGATGAAACCACCAATGAGTTTGCCGACAAAACTTATGACCGTGCCCATGTGATGGAGCTGCCACGCAATGAGCACCGATTTGAAATTAACACTCGTATCGCTGAAGAGCCCGTCAAGTTCAGCTTTACCTCACTTCTCGAGGCTTTCCACAAAGCCAAAGAACAATACACAGCCGAAATCGAACAGGTGAAAGAGTTCCTGCACCCGTCCCACAGTTTCAGTGATGTGCTACAAAAGCAATTTAATGTTGGGTGGGGTAACCGACTTGAGCGTCAGCTTTCCGCGTTTATTCCTGTTGTATTGGCGGCGGGAGGCAGTCTTGGCCAGGCAGCAGATCACCTGATCACGACAAAAATTCTGCGCCCGGGCAAAGTGGTTGGCCGCTATGACACCACTAAGGATCACGTAAATCAGCTGATTGAGGCCCTTGAGGAAACCTGGGAACTGCTCGAGACCAACGACAAGCCGGTCAAAGCGCTACGTTTGCTCGAAAAAGAGCTCGACCGTAAGGGATAACCACGACCATGCTTCTTGATCGGTTTACCGGGAAAAGGCTCAAGCTGGATGACTTGCCGGAGGAGATCATCTCCGGCAGGTATCAGGTAGAGCAACACCCGTTGCAATATCAAAGACGCTTCGAACTGGAAGCAGGCCAGCTGCTGCTCAATGAAGGCTGCGGCCGTTGGCACAGCGGGCCAGTTTCAGGCACCTATTTCCAGCCGGAACACTGTGCTGCTGAGACCGAAACCAGCGCCGCACTCGAAGCCTTGCTCAGTGATACGCTCAGCATTATCGCCAAACGTTTTAACAGCGCTTCGCATGCGGAGTTTCGGAATGTCTCGCCCTTGCTGCCCCCGACAGTTTTGGGTCGAAGTGAGATGCAACCATTGGAGTCACTGCTGCTTGATGTGCTCCAAGCTGGGCATCTGTATGAAATTGCGTATCGCCCCAGGCTGGAGCTGATTCAGAAAGAGGAGCTGGTTCAGACCAGCAGAGCCAAACGCTTATCCAACAAGGCCCCCGACTATCTGGCCGCCCATTCGGAAGATTGGCAGTCTCGCACCTTTACCGGGATTCTGCCTAAACGCGTCATCACACGGCTTAACGAAGATAACTACGACATTTACGAGAATCGTGTCTTCGCACGATTGGTCGATCACCTCGACATATATCTGGCAAGCCGCCTAAGGGAAATCGAGCAACTCGCTGGTATCTTCGATTCCGCTTTGTCCTATTCAGTGGGCAGCGACCTCTATTGGAAGATTCGTGAGAACATCTGCTCAATGTGGGGCCAAAGCTTTAGCGATGACGAGCTAGAGCATGCAGCCTCCAGCAGTAAAGCCACATTAGAGCACCTTCGCTTTTTGCTAAGGGAAGTGCGCAGCCTGCGCCAGTCGAAGCTTTATCAGGCCATTCCTCGGAACGCCAACATCGGCAGCAAGCTGAGAATAACGAATGTATTGGCCCACGATCAGCATTATCGTCACCTGGTACGGCTGTGGGACTGCTGGGTAAAAACTCAGGAGCGCACTGAGCTGGAGCAGGATGAAAAGATCCGTCTCGCCCAATACAGCGCTAAGCTCTACTCGGATTATGTCGAGTTGGTTGTGTATCACGCACTGGAGGCGATTGGTTTAACTCCCAAAGGTTCCAGTACAGCACTCGTTGTTGAAAAGGCCGGGCTCGATATTACGTTAAGGAGCCAACATGCTGCGCTCACGATCACACCTGTCTTCAGCGATCTGGATGGTGCAAGCCTGCCTGTTGAGGCCCACACTAATCACGGTGAGCAACGCCTGTTGATCTCGCCTCTGGCGCCGATTAAATCAGGGCAACTTCGGCCAGATGAATTCAACTGCCCGACATTTCAGCATACTGTTGAGACGGTTACCGCATCCCCGCTTGAACTGTTTTCTGTAGAGAATCTGGCCATGGCGCTGCAGCGCTGGTACCTGAGAGGCTTGGTTAACCGTTATGAACAGACCGTTGAGGTCAGCAAATCCATCCGAAATAACATCACGGTGCCAAATACGAAAGTGGAGAATGGGGCGTTCAAACTGTTGGCTCCGTTGGAATCTGGCTGGCCTATCCAATTTGATCAGGAGTTGCATCAACTGAGGCAAAAAAAGGGAATCCAATTGTCGCCTGATGAAGTCGAGTCGGCGAAAAGCCGCCTGATGTCGGCGCACGCAGACTTGCTTCGTTTGTCTCGTTGCCCAGAATGTGGTGAATCGGTCACTCAGTTTACTCCCCGAGAGCATGATTGCTTTGAGGCGAAGTGCTACTGTAACGCCACTTGGGGGATCTACCGACGGAAAGATGGCTCCAGATTGTTTCAGATAGCGCCTTCTGCGACCCATGTTCAGAATAACTATTTCGGTCGATTCAGCGAAGCGTTTGAAATTCAATATACCAGCGATGAGCCTGAAATTGTGAGGTAGTAAAGTCATACAATGATGAGTGTATAAATTCGTTTATTATCAGACTGAGACATGACTTTGTTATCATAAATAGGGCATTAATAGCACATATAAAAAACGGATTTGTCTCAGATATGAACGCATGATGCGTGACAATTTCTGAGGGACGATTGGTGGGTGATAACTAACTGGTAGTACAGTTCTGGTTATCACCTGACACTGGGGTTCGGAGCAGGGCATGGCGGGAGCAAACTTTGTTAAATTGAATGGCAAATGCATCAATAGCACAAAACCAGATCAATTGCTGTTCTCAATTGAAATAACTCGAACAGTCAATCGTTTGATTTTTGGGCATCAAAGTTGCCTTTTTTATTCAATGTTTATGTTTTCTAGAGTTTTTAACAAAGTACGCTCCCGCCTCTGGGTGCAGAGGCGTGAATGCAGAGATGTTGTGGCCGATAAAACTGACCTCGTTTTCAGTCTGCATTCACCAATTATCGGCTGCTTTACTCCTGAGTCGCCAAGTTGAACAGGTCTGAATAAGATGATTTCCAGAATGTGATATTGATGAGATCTTTATTTTTATTGGATTTTAGATTCAATATTCTTCAATTTCTACTCTGGGCGATAAGACGTATTTAATTTATTTTCTCCGTCAGCGAATAAAATCGCAACCCTATCGCCTACCTTAATCAGATAGCCAAATTAAACATATTATCACAGCGTGACACTAAGTGAGCTAATATAAGGTATCACTTAGCATTCATTTTATTTAATATAGTTCTCTATATAGAGCGCATTTCATCCTGAAATATAGAAGATGCAAATGAAGGTCAGAATGAAAAGATATAATTCCTGAGCATCTACAAGATGGCGTCGAAGGCTACATAATATGCATGATAATGGATTCCACGATGTGGATTCGAATGGGTTACGCCAAGGGTGCCTGGTTATAATTAATGGTATCCCATTGTACTATCTTGGGACAAGGCACCGAGATGAATATTAAAGTAGCCATGTTCGCATATCTACTCAAAATTGGTTCATGTTTTGATGGTTTTTCTGAGTTATCTGTATGGTAAACAGGTTCAGCAAGGCGTTGTGTAGAAGCGTCTGCCACCATATGGCAGCGCCAAATGCTCATTGCCATATAGTGGCACGGATTTTTGACATTGAGATAGTAGTTTTACTAGCTTAAGGGTTTGTTTTTTAAGGTGTAGTTTTTTAAAGGCTAGGGTTTGTGTACATGATGAAATCATAGCGATTTGCATGCAAAAATCTGGAAAAATCTCCGATAAAAATTGCCATAATATGGCAATAGACCCATTATATGCCATCAAACAAGGCTTGGCATTAACCTGCATGAAGAATGGTGTTTTAATGGTGATGGCTTGGTTTATTGATGTCCCTTGCGGCGGTATAACAGCTTGTTGAACTAGGGCGTGATATTAAATTTTGTCATGTAGGGGCGGTCTATATTTCCTTGTTGATGATTATTGCTGAACGTTCAAGGATGTTGTGTTAAATTTTAGAGGAATACATGCTGTGGCGTTGAGAGACGCCTACGGTTTATTAAAGCTGAAAATGGTTTAACAATCGAGGGGGGGGGGTTAAAGGGAGGTGGCTGTTTTCTTTTTTATTGAGCGGCTGCATCATATTGTTCTCCAACGAGGCCGAGCGCTATCGATACGTCATTGATAGCGCTCGACACATATATGCTATTTATTGAGATCTGGCCTCTTTACTGACGATGGCGAGAGCAACGACAACAACGCCGAGCATGACAACTTTGTCAGTTTCAAGCTCTTTGGCTTGCTCCAACAATTTTTCAAGCAGTTCGAACATGATGGGCTCCTTTGTTTTTCAACCCTGTTAGGGAACAGCTATATTATGGACGTTGAATAGGGGGCTTGTGGTGTGACCAATTGGTGTTGTTGGCAAATGATTGGGCTGGGTGAACGAGCCAAGATATTATTCGATGGCAATGATGTCGTAGTTCCTGATGGCGTTGCCTATACAGACCTGATATTCCTCGCCGACAGTCAGTCCCATGGCGGGGGAGACAACAGGGGTATCTGGTGTAATACAGATAACCTTGCCCTGTGTGCATTCGTGCGGCTTGCCAAGGCTGGCAGGTGCAATAAAAAGTTGTACTCTCTCTTGCCCCTCCTCGAGCAGGGTGATAAGGGCTCCAAGCTGAATGCGCTGGTAGGGGCGTTGCTGTTTTGCTAGCAGGCTATGCAAGCGAACGCACTCTTGCAGTTGTCCCTGAAGTGTCAGGAGTCGCAATTTTTGGGCTTCAGTCAGATATTGTGCTTCCTCTTTGAACGTGTCATAGCGCGATTCCATGGCGCCAATGTGATAGTTGGCCTCCTGTTGTGCTTCATGAGCACCTGCGATGGCCAGCTCGCACATCCGGCGCAGTTCCTGTTGCAGCATGGTGAGCAACTGCAACTTAAGCGTTCTGGACATAGATCCGCTCCTCATTTATCGCTGCAGGCTGACGGGGCGGAAAGCTAAACCCTCGCCCTTGCTTGAGGCACCACGAGCGGGTTGAGCCAGGAAAACCGCAGTTGAAGTTGCATTGGCCGGTTAGTACCAGCCGCAGCGGCATCTGCAGTTCCTGCTGATGTTGTGCCAGCCAGGCTGGCAGGGTTGCCAGTTCTGAAGAGGGCATCGAATGACCAAGCTCCTTGCGCATATAGCAGAGCGAGATACTCTCGTCAGGAAATACCCGCAGATAATCAGCGAAGCCCTCCAGACAGTCGGCCTGTTGCGGACAGTGCCGGCACTGCTGCGCGTCACGGCGCGCCTCATCCCCTAACTTGTACTCGACAATGCCACCGTGCCGGGTTTGATAGCGAATACGGTCACGTCCTCCGTGCTGACTTGCGCTACGGCCAGGGGCATTCAGCATGCAGATATCGGCAAACTGGTTAAGTGCTTCATGTGGAGAGATATAAAAGCGTTCATATTGCTCCGCCATGCTGGGCATCCAGTAGAGATCCAATAATTTGAGCCTGAGCTGGTGGCGATCAATAAATGCAATCTGCTCTGGCAGATCGGCGCAGTGGCCTTTCAGCAATACCCGATTGATGGCAAGAGGAAGCCTATTGGCGATAGCACTCTCCAGACCATCGATAAAGCGGTGATATAGGTTTTGACCTGTGATCTGGGCAAAGGTGTCGGGGTTCAAGGTGTGCCAGCTCAAACGTACGAGATCAACGCCGGCCTGCTTGAGCGGCAACGCATGATGAGCCAGCAGGCTGCCATTGGTAGTGAGCGATACCGAACAACCACATTCTTTAAGGTAGGCGACGAGATCAGCCAGTTGATGGTTGCCATCTCGCCATAGCAAGGGTTCCAGTGCGGCAAGCTCGATTTTTCGGTTACCACCGTGGGCCAGCCAAACCGTGATCAACTGGCGAATATAGTCAAAACGAAGTTGCATTTGCTCTCTCCTGAGTCCATTTCATGGGGGGCAAGATAACGCCGTGTGGGCCGTATTTAGCGGCGTGCCAAATGGTGGGCCGTCATGGCGAAGCGGGGGCGGGGTTAGCAGGGGAGCGGGGTTCCCACGATGACCTTGGCTTTCAGCAGCCCTGCTACGGTGCGGCGGTAGTGATAACCATCCTCAGCGACAGGTTCTACGGGTTTGTCCAGCAAGGTTGCGGCCAGACTGGCATGGATCAGGTAGTGATGCCCTCCGCAGCAACACAGAACAAAGCGTTCGGCGCGCTCAGAAAGTTCCATCCAGGCTCGGGGCAGATCGGCACAAATAAGGCGACGAAGAGCATGACGAGCCCGCAGACCATGTTGTCGGCAGCTGGCCATGGCAACCAGTTTCCAGCCGCGCTTGGCTTTGAACAGGGTGCTGGCGATCACCCGGCCGCGATAGATCACCAGCCGCCAGCGTTGGGTCTTGGTCAGCAGCTCTGCCGGCTCGGCATAGTGCAGGCCGCCACTCACCTCGGCATAGCTGGCGACCAGCATCGCCCAGACTTGGGCCAGATAGGGTTGCATCTGGCGGCTGTCGGTCAGGGTCAGTGTCTTCATGGGGCCTCCGCGGCGGTGAGTGACAACATGGATATCCTAATGTTGTCCGGGAGGCCCTGAAGCCATCACCAGTTGGTGAGCGGCTGTCAGGTCGGTTTATGGCAGGGCCGAGTGATCGACGGGAGTGGCGCTATGAGGCAGTACAGTGAGGCACTGCGCCACCCCAGCCAGATAGCCGCGCAGGGGAGAGAGATAATCTTGCCGGATCTGGTTGAGCAGGGTCTCGATCGCCCTCTGCAGATCCTGCTCGATGGCCGAGCTTCCTTTGCCGAGCAGGTCGCTGTTATCACAGCCAACCCTGTCGCGCCGGGTCTGTTCTGCCGGTGAACCGATGAGCTTGTCTGCCAGAGCCGTTGCAGCCAGCGCAGAGACTGCACTGACAACCGGGCCACCCAGTGCCCCCAGTATTCCCCCTAGCAGTCCGGCTCCCAGGCGTGCCAGATTGTGTTTGCCAGGATTGGCCGGTTCCTGCCAGGTGATATAGCGATCCCGGTACTCTCCCAATTCGGTCGCCTGAAGCAGGCTGGTCGGTGTGGGCAGCATCGCCAGCAACGGGGCGAGATGGCGCTCGATCAGTGCTGCCAGCGTCTGTTCACGCAACGCCTGATAGTCGCCGAGTAGCTGGTCGCGCCGTTGCGCATGTTGATGACGTTCAACCAGGGCAGGCCAGGCCTCAAGCAGCGTGATCAGCGCTTCTTCTTGCAGGGTTTGCCGCAGGGTGGGCAGTGCCTGCTCGATCCGCTGCAAGGCCTGCTCCAGCCGTGTCAGCGCTGGTTGTAACTGATGCTCAAGGGGCGCGATCACGTTGCGCTGGATAAAGTGGTCGAGCTGAGCTTGCCACTTGGCGGGTTTATAAATCAGGGCTTGCTCGGTGAGAGCCGCAAGTGCACCACCCAGCCTGTCCAGACCATGATCAGACTCAGGATCTCCCTTGGCGCAGGCCACAGACATACTGATGGCCTGACGTAGTTCCCCTTTGCTGATCAGGTGCTGCTGTGCGCGCTGATAGAGATCCTCCTCTTGTTGCTCACGTCGCTCGGGGGACTTGGCAACCAGCTTGCTCACCACCTGATGGCTGGCTTCATCCCAACTCTCTTGCTGAATGTCGCTGCGACTGATCACCGGCAGCAGGGGCTTGCCCAGGGTCAGCTCTGCAGCAAGTGCATCGAGTTCATGGATCAGTCCCGGATTGGTGGAGGGGGTGATCCAGAGCAGGGCATCGGCGCTATCGGTAAAGCGCCTTGCCAGCTCGCCGTTGGCCCGGGTGACCGAGTGCAACCCCGGGGTATCGATCAAGGCCAGTTTGTCACCGATCAGGATCACCGCAATCTCGCGGGTGGTTTCAGTGGCCCCTTCCGCAAGTGGTAAAGGGTGGGGGAGAAGGCTGCCTTCACGCAGGATAAAGGCCTGCGCACTGGCCATCAGTGTGGCGCCAAGTCGTTCGCTGAGATAGTTGATAAGGCTCGATTTTCCGGCGTTCACCTTGCCATAAATCAGCAGTACCAACCGGTCGGCCAGTTGTTCGCTCAGGGCTCGCATCGGTGCCTGGTTTTGCCACTCTTGCTGCCAGCCGGTGGCCAGATTGCTGAGAGTCGTCGTGAGCTGCGCCGCATCGGCTGCCAGCGCAGAGTTGGCGGCTCGCGCTGCCAACGCGGCGGGCAAGGCCAGTTGTTGTTGCAACTGGTCAAGCTGAGCCAGTAACCCCGCCTCTCTATCATGGGCAGCCCGTGAGGCGTCGGTCAACTTGGCCAGTCTCAGCTGAAAAGGGGTGAAGGGATCACTCATGGTCTGCACCTCGGGTTGGCAGGGTCAACGCCGCCAGCGCTGCTTGTAGCTGAACCAGCTGGGCCAACTCTCGTTCCAGCGGGGCGGCGGCCTGCTCGGCCTCTCGCTCAATCCTGTGCAGCAGCGCTTCATAACAGCCTTGCGGATCTGCCTGCAGTGTTGTGATGCCAGGGTCGGCCACATCCAGCTCGCGGCAGAGTTGGGCCAGCATCAGCTCACCCTGACGGCGACTGGCAGGGTTGGGCCCTTGCGGTGTCGGGTCGTCATACTCCTCGCTGTCAGAGGGGCTTTCCCGGGTTGCCAGATAGGTGGTAATGCCGGTCACCAAGAGACCGCCTAGCCAAAACAGAGGTGCCATAAGGTGCTCCTTAACGGTTGTTGAGGGTGTCGATGATCTGGTTGAGACGATCGGCCAGGCTCTCCCGGGCCGACAGCGGGGCCAGTTGCGCCTTGAACACCCGGGCCTGCAACTGGATCTGGCGGGCCATCAGGATCTGTTCAAGCGGCGCCTTGAGTCGGGCAAAACGGCGCTGACGGCGAGTCAGCCAGCCGGCTGCATCGGTCATCAACTGCTGGCGCAGGGCAGGGATGCCGCTGCTGGCCAATACCTTCTCTTCACCCACACGTTTGCCCAGTTGCCAGCGGGTGCTGCTGCAGAGCACCAGCGGGCCATCCCACTGCTGCCGGATGGCGGCCAGCGCGGCTTCCCTTGCCCCATCGCTGCATTCATCGATCCGGGTCAACACCAGGGTGGCATCGTGCTCCTCCAGCAGGGGCAGCAGGTCGGGGGCCAATTCGCCGTTGCCGAGGGCATGGAGGATCAGCAGGTGATCGGCCCGTGCCATCGCCTGCTGGCTGGCCGCATCATCCGCGCCGCTCGGGTCGGCATTGAGCCCCGGGGTATCGAGCCAGCAGAGGCCGTGGGCCACCCCTGTTTGCAACTGTCGGGTCTCCCTGCGATCTGCCACGGTAAACAGATCCCGCTCCATCAGGGCGTTGAGCAGGGCGCTCTTGCCGGTGTTGTAGTCGCCAATGGCGGCTATTGTCGGCCGCGGATCTGCGCGGTAAAGCGCCTGCAGCAGGGCGATCTGGTCGTGCAGATCCGGATAACGGCTGAGCAGTGTGTCGAGCAGCATGGGGGTCTCTCCTGTCACTAGGGTATGAGTCATTATCACGCCGCGCTTGGGCTGGCGGTGGTTTCACCAAATGGTGCGTCCCGCGGGGCCAGCATGATGGCGATCTCCTCCAGCCACTGCTGCCACACCAACCGTTGCCGGGCATCGACACTGGCTTGACGGGCCAGTTCGGCCAGCTGTTGCTCAAGGGTCGCCAGCGGCTCGGCCAGGGTGGCCCGGATCGCCTCGTCCAGTGCCAGTGCGATCGTGCTTTCCAGCTGTTGGCTGAGGGCGCTGAGTTGTTGCATCTCCAGCAGTTGCGCATCGCGGGCCAGCTCGGTTTGCTGTGACTGCTCACGCTGCTGGCGATAGATCTCGGCAGCACCCAGCAGCAGGGAGATGGCCAGATTAAGCCGCCCCCCCACCTTGGCGAGCCCCCCCTGTAGCAGCGGCATACCGAGCTTCATTGCCTCATCGACCGGATCTGTGAGCGGCCCCGCCGGGGCAGTGTGAGGCAATGGCTGCGTCATCGGATTAAGGGCTCGCCACTGCCGATCGGGTTGTTCGCTGGCAAGCCAGCTTTGCAACTGGTGACAGAGCGCTTCAACCAGCATGGCTACCTGAGTCTGCGGGTCGGCGCTGTGGAGCGCCGCCGTCAGCGCCGGGCGTAGCGCACTTAACTGGCAGGCCAGTTGCAGCCGCCCCTGTCGTTGCAACCGCTGCGCCAGATGTTGCAGTTGCTGACGTGCCGCCAGCAGGGGCTGACTCGCCGGCTCTGCCGCGCCGTTTTGCAACAGCTGGGTCAGCCCCTGTTGCAGGCAGGTCAAGAGCGGGGCACGCCAAGGCTCGCAGGCCAGTTGCTGCGTGGCCCACTGTTGCAACGCGGTTGCCAGCAGAGGGTAGCCACTGGCGGCAAGTAGTGGGCCGCCCTGCTCGCGGGCATGCCAGGCGGTCTGCAGGTTGAGGGGGATCACCGGGATGGCGGCCAGCCTGGCGTGGGCTATCCCCTCCTGCTCCAGCGCCAGCAGATGGCGGCAGAGCTGTTGCTGCCAGCTGGCGAGCAGGGCGGGTTCGCTGCTATCGCCATTGAGCACGATCAGCAAGGGGTTACCGCGTCGCAGCAGGGAGGCCAGCTGCCGGTAGAGGCAGGCCTCGTCCACATCGCCGCTGCGCACCACCACGACCACCAGATCGGCGCTGGCCAGTGCCGCCTCGGTGACCGCCTGATGGGGAATGGGGGCGTTAAGTCCCGGGGTATCGCGCAGGCAGAGTCCCTGCCAGGGGTAGTCGATCACCCGGTCGGTCAGCGGGATATCGCCGGTCGGTGCCAGCTCCTCGCTGCTAAGCACATTGACTAGGGTGCTTTTGCCTGCGTTGTAGTTGCCAAGCAGCAGCAAGGTGGCGGGCTGGTCGGCGAGCCGGGTCAGCCAGCTGGCGAGTGTCCGGGCCAGCGGCATGCCAGCCGGGGTGGCCTGCAAGGTCTGGTGCAGGGTTTTCAGGCGGGTCAGCAGGTGGGCCTGGGGAGTGTGGAGCATGGTCTCTTCCTCTGTGATGAGCACAGGAAAGAGGATAGTGGTGGCGAGTAAAAAAAACGGGCTGGCCAATTGGCCAGCCCGGGGGCATTTTTTAATCCCTTTGGTCAGGGCGTAGTCCAGTAGGACCCAAAAGAAAGTCCCGGCCAAGGCTGACCTCATCGTCTTAATCCCTTTAGTCAGGGCGTAGTCCAGTAGGACAAAAGATTCCGCAGTCAATGAACTCGAGCGCCTGGTCTTAATCCCTTTAGTCAGGGCGTAGTCCAGTAGGACGAATGCCGGCTACATGCAAGGAACCTCCACCTACGTCTTAATCCCTTTAGTCAGGGCGTAGTCCAGTAGGACGACGGTCGCATCACCAGCCTGGAGGATGGGAAGAAGTCTTAATCCCTTTAGTCAGGGCGTAGTCCAGTAGGACCCTTGATGATGTCGTCAATGAGAGCTTCGTTCAGTCTTAATCCCTTTAGTCAGGGCGTAGTCCAGTAGGACAAACCGACTCTGCTGAACTGGGATCATGATGTGGTCTTAATCCCTTTAGTCAGGGCGTAGTCCAGTAGGACGAGTACCATCAAGGTAAGCCGGAATACGGCAAGGGTCTTAATCCCTTTAGTCAGGGCGTAGTCCAGTAGGACTGCAGAATCTGCTCAACCTTAACCGTACTGTTCAGTCTTAATCCCTTTAGTCAGGGCGTAGTCCAGTAGGACGAGATGAAACTGTCGATGCTCTCGAGACCAGTATGTCTTAATCCCTTTAGTCAGGGCGTAGTCCAGTAGGACTACCTGACTGCAAGACCGTGGTGGCACGCAGTATGTCTTAATCCCTTTAGTCAGGGCGTAGTCCAGTAGGACCATAGCGGAGTTATTATTTTTGCCCTGTTGTTTTGTCTTAATCCCTTTAGTCAGGGCGTAGTCCAGTAGGACTGTTACTTTCTCCCTGCTGGGTTTCCACTACTACGTCTTAATCCCTTTAGTCAGGGCGTAGTCCAGTAGGACGAAAACAGGGAGGAAGTTTACTACTACCAGCAGAGTCTTAATCCCTTTAGTCAGGGCGTAGTCCAGTAGGACTGCTGTCCAGAGAGAATAAGAAAGAGTCTGATAAGTCTTAATCCCTTTAGTCAGGGCGTAGTCCAGTAGGACGACGCCCTGCCAGCTCGGCTGTCATTACCTCTTCGTCTTAATCCCTTTAGTCAGGGCGTAGTCCAGTAGGACCAAGGCGCTGGTGGCACCTCTTGGGCCACTGCTGAGTCTTAATCCCTTTAGTCAGGGCGTAGTCCAGTAGGACGTTCCCGCAAGCTGATTAAAGACACCCCATCCGGGTCTTAATCCCTTTAGTCAGGGCGTAGTCCAGTAGGACATCAACGTCGGTTCTGAAAACGCAAGTAAGATCAGTCTTAATCCCTTTAGTCAGGGCGTAGTCCAGTAGGACTGAAGCCATTTATAACCCATTGTTTTTATTGATGCAACTTATCCACCGGCGTGGGCAGGGTTGTGGATGAAAAAACACCACTTTAAGCATTATCTATACCACTTGTCTTGTGTTGTTATATAAATTACTGTTTTTAAAGGCGTTATATTTTCCGTAAGTTTTTAAAAGGCCTCATAGGAGGCCTTGTTTGTTTTTATCTTGCAATAGTGTGAAATTTGTGGTTTTCAAAATATGTAATCCGCCAGCCGGGGATCGTCGTGAAAGAGCAGTACAGGGCCACGGGGGCCCAGATGAAAGCTTCCTTCGGCTACCGCAAAGGGCAGGCAGAGCAGGCGATCCTGGTCCGGATCGATCAGCTCCTTGAGCTCATCACACAGGGCGAGCCGCTCCTCACTGGTCAGGGGCAACAGGTAGAGGGATTTTTGCAAGGGCCAGCCGGCGTCGGCGCAGCGGCGCTGCATCCGGCGCAGGCGTCGTGGGCAGCTGATGTCATAGCCGATGAGCCAGAGCGGTTTAGTGGTCATGATGGAGCTCCCGTTGCAGGGTCTGCTCCAGCACCTTGCGGCAGACGCGGGCCAGTTGTCTGAGCCGTGGCTTGCGCGTTTTCTGCCAGCCAAACCAGAGGGGGTAGAAGATCTGCTGGCCAGCCCGGGTCAGGCGACAGCCTTGATCAGAGGTGGTGAAGTGGTTTGCCGTCAGGGTGTGACTCTGCCACAGGTGCAGTAGCCAGCTTTCCAGTTCGGCCCGAGTCAGCTCCTTGATATCGAGCAGCAGGCTGGGCCGGCGGTAGCCGGTCACATGGTGCAATCCCAGCTGGGGGTCGAACCCTTCGGCCAGCAGGGGGGGCAGCAGGACGCTGTCCTCCAGGGTGGAGGTGAGCGAGAGCAGGGCATTGATCGGATCGCGCGGCGGTTGGCGCTGGCGTGTGGCAAAGCCAGAACCCGCCAGTTGCCTGGCCCACCCCTGCCAGTAGCGCTGGCTCAGTTCGGCTTCCGCCAGCATGGGATGGCGCAGGGGCTTGAGGGGCGGCAGTTCGGGCTCACCCAGTTGTGCCAATACCCGGTTTTGCCCATGCCGGCGGGCGTTGAGCAGGCGTCTTACCAGTAGCTGTTGGCAATCCGGTTGCGTGATGGCGCGATATTGGGTCAGGCGCAGGCTGTCGGGGGCGTGGTGCAACGAGCAGAGGTGGCTGCAACCACGGCGCCCCATGGCAATAAAGTCGATATCCCGTTCGGCCAGCTTGAGCAACAGATCGCTGGAGAGGGTGATGCCGTGACCCACCATCAGGCGGCTGATCTGGCCAAGGCTATAGAGGCGAGAGGGGAGGTCAGGGTGGGCGAGATGGAGCAAGCCATCTTGCAGGGTGAGCTGATAGTCGGGGTGATCGAGTAGCAGGGTGGTCATGGCGGCGCTCCGGCAGGGATTTGTTCCATGCTAGTGTGCCGCCATCTGCCCTTGCGGGTTGACCAGTTGGTAGGATTACCGGAGGTGGATATGGCCAGGCAACAGTTTGATCCCCTTGAATTCGTAGGGAGTGCGTTGACCCGCTTCTTTGACGCTGCTGACCGTCGCTATCTGGTAGTAGCTGGCCAGGCGGGGACCCAGCGCATGAGTCAGTGCTTCATTGGTATCTTTTTGCAGTCTAACCCAGAGGTTTTTATGGTTCTTGAGCAGGGTTGCCAAGTCGCGCGGGTGGCGTTCGGCGTATAAAAACTGGGTGGTGCTGTTTTCTTGCAGCAACCATCGATTGCGATATACCCGCTTGGCATCGGGTATATTGCCAGCGTTAAAACGCTCCTCTTCTCTTTGACACATGCGAGAGACGGCATCGGTGGCCAGTTCAAAGAGATCTCCGAGTGAGATCTTGTCATCCACCGGAGTAGCGGGATGAATTGCCCCTCGGAAGAAGGCGGCCAGGCGTCCGTCAAGCTCTCGCTCTTTCATCCCTTCGCGCGGTGCATCCAGCCCTTCGCCCGGGTTCTCCTTGCTGTCTTGGGCCAGCCAGCTATAGAAGGCAAAGCAATCCGGTTTCAGCGGCACTTCGATGCCATCACACCAGAGGCTCATATGGTCAAAATCGAGGGTGACGCTGGCGCTCTCAAAGGTGAGGGCATTGGCCCGGTTGATCCGTTCCACCGTCTGGGTGTAGCTGAGTTCATCCCGGCTGATCAGGTCGGTTGGCATCTCCTCTCGCATCAGCACCAAGGGGATGGTGGCCAGGGTCACTGCGGCCTGGCTCAGGTCATGTTGCCCCTCTTTCTTGGCATCGGCCCGCCAGACCGGGGTCGGGGTCGGGTAGTAAAAATCGGGCACCCGTTCATAGGGATCGCTCACCAGCACATGGCTCAGACAATCTTGTGGGCGGCCAAACAGGCTCATGGCATACCCCAGGGCAAATCCCATGGTTTTGCGCCCACCGGCCAGCGAGGCGTGAATTGCCAGATCCGGATCGGCGGTGAGGGCGCGCACATGGCGGGTGATGAAATCGGTGATGATCTCTTGTTCACGTTCGCTGCGCACATCCGCGAGGGGCAGGCCATCGTCACCGCAAGGCACCTTGATGTCGGCCAGGTCAAAAGTGATCGGTGGCAGCTGATAGTCCTGTTGCAGCCGGATCAGCGGGTTGTCATCCCCAAACAGGTTTTTGACCAGCCGCTCCCGGCCCTCGCCGGTGGTGATCACCTCGATGCGAGAGGGGTATTTGGCGGGATCCTGGCGATAGATACCATAGAGGGTCTCGGTGATGATTTGCGGGGTCATGCCCGAGACAGCCAGCAGTGTGTGTTTCATAGCGATTCCTTGATGAGTCGTGTGATTCAAGCCAGTGCCTCGACCCGATATTCGATCAGGGAAGCACCCAGTTGTTCCAGTTGGTCTGCGCTCAGTTCCTGACCCCGCAGTTCGGGGGGAACGGGCACCGACAGGTGCAGATAGCGTGCACCGAACCGTTGCACCTCTGCCACCATCGGCAGTGGCAGAGTACCGATCACCCAATCGCCGGTGCAGATAAACACCGGATCGAGGTGGGGCAAGATGACATCGATGACCAGCGGCTGGCGCTGACACCACGCGATGGCACCGGGGTGACGGCTGATAAGGTAGTTCATGAGGCCCTCGCTTATTGCATCTTGTTGAAGTAACTCTGCAAGGTGGTTCGGATTGCCTGGCCATCCGCCCTGTCGCAGATTTCGATACGGTTATCCTTTGCTCGCTGCACCATTTCGTCCGGCAAGGGGCGGGCGCTGATCAGCAGGCGCTCGCCAAACAGTCCCCCCAGTTTGCGTCCCAGGCTCTCGAGCTTGAGTACCACATCCTGATTGGTGCTCTCTCCCTGCTGGTGATCTCCCCAGTACTTGGCCTTGCATTCGATGGTGAGCAGCTGGTTGTTGTGACAGATCAGCACATCGAATTCGTTGTTTTTACCGCGAACACTCTGTTGCCGGAGCGCTTCGGTCTGCCACTCACCTTCGACACTCATGGCCACCTCGCTAAAGCCGCACTCCTGTGCGGTGAGGTAGGTCAGCTCCTCGAGCCAGCGACCGGCCAGATAGCGACAGGCGTCTTCGCTGGCAAAGCGGATCTGCCGGCTACAACCATCCCAGTGCAGCAAATTTGCCTCGACCAGTCGCTGATAGAGCGCAGCATAGGGCCCAAAGGGCACGCTTGGCATGCTTTGTTCCTGCTGTTGGGGAAAATTCTTACAGGCGTCGGCAGCCATCCCTTGCAAACCACTTTGCATCCCCTGACAGGGTCCCTGAAACTGCTTGCCCAGATAACGGGTCAGCTCGGTGCGAGCCCGGATCTCGTTATCATTGTGCGGGCCTATCCAGGTTTGACGTTCAAAACCGTTGGCGGCCAGCATCGCGTCCATAGATAGCGCGGCTGGCCAATCCAGGGCGTAATCTACCCCGTCGTTGAGCAGCAGGATCTCGCGGTTTTGGCTGTCGGTATAAAAGATCAGGGCGCGGGGAATGCCGCCGCTGGCGCTTTCGGGATTCTCGCTGTTAAAGCGGTTGAAGGCGTTGGCAAAGACCAGCGCCATCGGCTTGGTGCCACAGGTGGCGTTCAGTATCCAGCGTTTGTCGCCGTGGTGGGTTGCCAACCAGTCGATTAGCTCCCTGGCTTGCTGTTGTAGTTGTACCGGGCGGTGACTGCTACGCCCTTCGCTGATCCTGAGGGTCGGTAGTCCATGCCCCTGATAGAGACGGGTCAGGTTGTCGGCCTTGTCGCGCAGGGTATTGTCGCCCAGTACCAGCACGACTCCCCGACACTCTTCATCGGCAAAGGCCGGGATCAGATTGGGCAGCAACTGATCGGAGACCAGATTGATATGTATAGTCTGCATGGGAACTCCTTGAGCTTGAATGGTTGCCATTATGCGCCAGCAAACATTCCCGCTGACGCTGGCCAATTGGTGGGATCAGGCGATTAAGCGATAGCACCCGAGTCCAAATGTGGTTTTGCCACCGACCTGGAGCTGTTGGCCGATTTGTAACCAAGGTATTGCAGGCGCAATGTCGCCTTGATAACAGAGTTGACCGATAAGACCCCCAAACGGAAGTTGTTCGCCTTGGCGTACCGAGAAGCGCTGCCAATCTTCAAAACGAACACAGGTGCCTTGTTGCTGATACTCACCCAGTGAGGGGATAGCTAGTGGTATGGTGGATAACAGATGTTCACTTTCATCCACCCAGTAGTGGGTGAGTAAAGCCAAGCGACGAGCGATCTGTGCGAGTAAAAATGGCAAGGGTAGAGGGATTTTTTTGACAATGTTGCCCTGATATTTCATCCGCAATGGACTCTCCAGTTGCAGGGCTACTTCATGCCAGATTGAAACCGGCTGTGGTTGTAACCAGTGATACAGTTGCCCAATGTGGATGCCAGGGTGAAGACCAAAGGGAGTGACTGTAGCGATACTGTGAATGGTGACCGGGATCTTTTGTGCTCCCAGTGGCAGGCATGGTGAACGGCCGAGGCAGGCGACCAGCTGTTCTGCTGCCTGACAGGCAGCACCCAACAAGACTAGGTCAAATGAGACAATATCGTCTTGTTGCCACAGTTCTTGCCGATTGCCATCGGTTTGAATTTGGTAGGGTTTGGGTTGTTGAACGGCATGATTGCCGTACAAAAGCTGATAAAGGGGGGGGGCCCCCTTTATCATATGACCCAGCCAGCCATGCCAAAGCGACCCCTTGAAAGGGGGGAGACGGCCATCCTGTTGCAGGCGAATAAAGAAACGTAATCTGAGATAGGAAAACCGCTCGGTGACTTCATAGATCTCTTGAGGCAACATCAAGCCAGCACCTCAGTGGCGCAAAACCGTTGCTGCAAGGTAGTCAATCGCTGCTTTCGCAGGAGATATTTTTCTTTTGCTTTCTTGCTGAGCTCTTTTGGTTTCACTGTGGTATCGAAATAGCCGCTAAAAACCATATCCAGCGCAAAAGCTAGGATATGTTTCCATTCATGGGGGCTAACGTTGCTATCGTTGCTTACCATATCCAGCAGGCGGTCAATCTCGCCCGCGGCCCCCTCTCGCTGGTTGTTGGCATCTTGCGTGGTTTGGCCTTTGTAAGGCCTTAAACGTTGTTGTATACGCAAGCAGACTTGGAAAGGCTCTGATGCGGCATCAAACAAGGCTTGCTCTTTAGCGTGCGCTTGCGCTTGTTGCATTTGCTCTAGGCTCTCTTTTTCGAATTGAGACAATTCGTCTTGTGGCAGGGCTTGTAGCAATGCGGCTAAACGGCCTTGACCGATCGGCGTTACCGGGTTAGTTAACGACTCACTACGATTGAGTTTTTCCCCGTTTTGTTGCCATGCCGGTAACAGCGATTTAATACGGCCTTTTTGCGAGTCAGTGTATGACATCGCATCACTGAATTTACCGCTAGTTAATGGCATGTAGGTGAGGTTTTTACCTTCGTTATCCTGTTTGTCACCAAAGGCCAGTAAATGGCGCACTTGTGGGCTGTCTTGCCATTTTGTGGCTGAAGGGTATACCTGATTCATATGCTCAACAAAGAGGCTACGCAAGTTTTCGACAGTATGGTGGCTCTCAAGACCACGTGTATGCGCTAAACGGGCAGTGAGTTGCACTGCGCCTGCCCCCAATGATTTACCATGCCCCAAACCATGACAAAAATGCGCAATATCTTGCTCATTGCGTGTTGGAGTAATAGCCCAGAGCAGTGCCCCGAGCTCTACTGGTTTTAGGTTATGAAACACAATGCGCCCAGTGAAGCGGCTGCCAGGTTGCATCAGCTCTAGCGTGCTTTGTACGCTGGTCTTGTTTTGTAAATCCGCGGGGAGATGTGCGTTGAACGCATTTTGAGCAGGATAGCGTTTCCAACCGGCAATTTTGTTGCCTGTTGTATAGCCTTTTAGCTCACTGACCTGATCTTGTTGCTGGCTCTGCTCCAGATACGCATTCAGATAACTGGCTCTCGGTTGCCCTAAAATCACAGGCGTTGATGTTGTTGTGCCTTTATTTTCTAGGCACAGCGCATCGCCAATGGCCACTCGGCTTTTTAATGAGAAGCCTGGGTGCGATAACATGCCAAACATCAGCCCGGGCAGGTCAAAAATGCTGGCGCTATTTAGGGCTTTTTGTTGCTGCGAGAGTAGATCTCCCACACTCTTTTCGTATGGCATACGTGGCATTTTTGCCAACCCCATGGCCAGTATTTTTCCACTTTGCTTATGTTTTCGCACAAAAAGTGGGATACCCATACTCGGGTAGGCAGTGTGTTTGAGGTAGTTCACTAACTGTTCATTGTGTGCGGCAAACATACGGCTAATGCGTAAGGTGTCTTCTGTCGAATCCCAACGTTGGCTTTCGTTACCTGCACGGTAGAATAGGTAGTGAAAGTTCAATCGCTCATTTTGATACTCTTTTTTACCCGGACGATAGCCGACAAAAACCGGATAACCGTCCAGCTCTGCGGCGCTCTCTAATTTCGCGCAGGTCACCGTAACAGGCTTTCCCTTCGTTCCTATTAATGTGCGCTCACTCAGGCTAAATGGCAGAGTGTTAGCTGGCCAGTTTTTCTTGAACGCTTGATATTTTTCCAATGCACCAAGGTGACTGACATTGGGGATTTTTACTTTGGTAAAGCGTTCAATATCATCGCTAAAGAGCACAGTATGCTGACAAGGGGTGAACAACCACGCCTTGCTTTCGGCGTTGTATTTTAACCAGCCAGCTTGCAGATCAGATTCTTGTAGCGTTTTACTGTAGGCCGTTTCAGCGTTAGAGATATCACGAAACGAAAATTGTGGATCGTCGGTTTCGCTAAACTTGGCAAAACTGGCAATTTCCAACACATTACGCAACATGCCTTTGAGACTACTGCCAGGAATAATGGGATTACCCTGAGGGTCGCGCGCCCAGCGGACATGTGCCGGATGATGTTCATGAGTGCGATAACTGCCAGCGCCTACCAAAAGTGGGGTCAGGTTAGTCAGATCGAAGTCGATAATGCCATCAACCCCCTCTTGCAGAGGATGGTCATGGCTGACCAGATGTGCCCAGTCAGGTGAGTAAACCCACTGTGATAACGGAACAAAGTGGTAAGGGGCATGAACCTGCGTCATTATTTATCTCCTTGCGCAAAGCCTGTGAACTGTTGTACCAGCGGTTGCCACAGGCCTTCTGTTGTGGCGGTTTGTCCTTGCTGCCACCAAAGGCGGTAGACGAGCTCTCGGCCTTGGGCGTGCGGCAGATCTTGGCGTAAAACCAGACGCTGCTCACGGTAAGCTTGAATGAGCGAGCTGTTGCCATGACTATTGCTATTGCCATTAAAACCAAGGCTATTCAACAAGGTGATCCGATAGGTCGTACCGAACTCGTGCTGAATATGCAGGCTGTTTCCGTTCTGGTGCCATTGGCCTTCTAGCAGATAAGCTGTGTGGGTTGGTAAGCCCAGAGCTAATTGGCTGGCGGTTTGATACCAACCTTCAGCCTGCTGCCATTTTGCCAATAAGGCGCTTAATTCTTCACGTTGGTCACGGCGGCTTTCAATTTGCAGATGCCCGCGGGTGAGCGTTGGCAGTTGGCAACCGAGGACCTCCGGTTGCTGCTGGCTGCATTGCGCTAGCGAGTTATAGGTTTTCAATGAGGAAGCTGCTTGCATGTGTATTTACTCCTTGCCGCTGCCAGTTAATTGCGCAAAGTCGATTTCCCACGGTTGATGTGGCTGATGCATCACCAGAGATAAGCCTCGCCCACTGGCTGCGCCTAATGGCAATAAGCCATCTTTGAGATCATTGAGCGTTTCCTCGAGGGCTTGTTGTACCTGAGGGGATAACGGTTTACCCGGCAGAACGTGCAATGTAAGCGTTATTTCCGGTTGCCACAAAATCTCTTCACTAAATAATCGTCCCTGACGAACCCCTCCGGTAAAGCGATCAATGCTGGTATGCGTGCGATGCAGGGGATGTGGTTGCAAAATCACGCAGTCATCAACAATCAGTCGGCCAGCGAAGGGGGCATCGCTATTTTCGCTACCAAACAATTCAGCCAGTGCAACTGGGCGGCTTTCCCAGATCTTGCTATCGGTGGCGGTAAGCTGTTCGGCAAAGTCACCGCTAAGTCGGCGCAAGTGGTACGCGGTACGGTGCGCGAGAATGCCTTTAATGCTGCTACCACAGAGCACCGCTTGAGGTTTATCGCACCACGTGGCTTGCTGTTTTTGCCATTGAACAGCAGTTTCAGTGAAAGTGAAGGTGTCAGTATGTTCTGTGGTATCGGCCCCGATTGGGCGAGCGCCACTCCCTGCACGCCAGCCGCCGAGCGCTGTGACGCCGAGGCGAGCAAAAGGTGTGGCATCTGAGGGTGACAAAGCTTGGCCTTGCGGTAAGGTATCTCGCTGGGCAAAACGCAGCATTTGTGCGCCCACCTGTGGCTGGCCTTGCAATGTCAACGGGGTGATCTCACTGCTGACTAAGCCTAATTTGCCTAACCCATTACGGGTTGATGTGCCGAGCGCAAAGGCAGGATCAGTTAACAGTGCCAGTAATGCATGCCACTGCGCTTCACGCTCGGGTGACTCGTCGCATTGCATCCAACGAATATCGACGACAAAACGTAATCCGCGCGGCAGTAATACGGTATCAAATTTCCCCTTATCAGCAGCGCAGCCTCTATCGTTGATCCGAACGCGTTCACGGTGTAACGGGTTGGCTTGGTATAAGCGGCTAAGTAGAGGGTCTTGATGAATGTCTTGCTCTGTCATCAAGCCTTGAACCGGTTTACCTTGGCTGTTCAGTAACAAGCCGTGATGTACCGAAAGCTGTGCGGATTCATTATCGGTGGTGCCAAACCAGTAATCGGCAATTGGCTGACCAAGCTCCTGTGGTATGCCCAACTGTTGTGTGGCTTTTTGACGCCATACGCCAGTGAAGCTGGTGGCAGGAATATAGGGCAGCCCGTTGGCATCACGCACTAACTGTTGATCAAAACCGGTATCGCGGTCACCAGAATGGATAGCAAGCGGTGAACGGGTTTCAAAAAGTAGTCTGGCTAACCAAAGACGTTTCATTGTCCGACCTCCTGCTGGTTGTCTGCATTATGGGTAGCATTGTTGGCCGCATATTTTTTACGGTAGGCGCGCAGACCTTCATCTGTTGACAGATCGTAACGGCATAACTCTTCAAGCAGTAAACGTAGATCATCAAGATCCATTTGGTGACGTGTTATTGCCGCATCGAACTGTTGTGCAAAGGTGACTAATCGATCACCTTCTGGCCATTCGATTCCCCAACCGCTCGGGTCGTTGGTGGATTTACAGATGGCACCTTCTGCCTCAAAGGCAGCGCGTCGCCAATCGAGAATGCCGTGGTGCTGGGCTCGATCGACATGCGATGAGCGAGCAAGATCGGCTAAACGACGCCACTGGCTGCTGCTAGGTCCGGCCTGATAAGTCGGTGGTGTGCGGTGATAGCGGCGCAGAGTCTGGTATGCATCGGCAATGTGGTGGTGCATGGATTGGCAACGCGTTTTGCGTTCAATAGTGCGAGTTTGCTTTGCCTGCTTGCTTTGCACCCATGCCATCAGTGGGCTAGATGTTGCGTGGTTGGTCGGCGTTTCATGTAGAGCGGTCGGCTGTGGCAATGTCACGGCAAACGGCGTAAACAATTCGCTAGCACCAGTACCAGGTGTTACTTGGTTTGCCCATGCGGGGTTAATCATGACCCAGCCTAAGCCTTGCTCTCTGGCGAAGCCACAACCTTGCTCCGTTAAGGCTTGTAGGGCCTGCTCTGTTGGCGCATCTTGTAACTGGTAAGTCAGTACGCTACCGGCTGCAATTAATAGTTGTTCGCTATTTAATCCACCTCTTGCGCGGTTAAAGCGGCGGACACGGCGACTACGAATAAAGGTACGTGTTGGGTCGAGCTCGCCACACAGCTCAGGGTGTAAATCTTGTGCACTTGGGGTGAGGGTTGGTTGGCCCAAGGCATCTAAACAAGCCACATCACTTAAACACCAGATCACCAACTCTTTACCGTGAGTCACCGTTGGCTGTGGCTGTGGCTGTGTTTGATACACGTTCAGGCTGACTTTGCCAAACTCACTGTTTCGTGAGCGCCCTAAAACGAACTCACCGTGCAGAGTTTGTTGGAGTAATGCAGCAAGCGCAGGTTCTGCGCAATCAATCCAGCCGGCAAATGTTTGTTCGGCTTGGATGAAGGCATATTGAAACAGCTGCCCTTCTTTAGCGCGCTGAGTTTCACTGTCTAATGCCGTACGGGCGGTTAGGCCGGTACGGATATCGGCGGCATACTGTAAGGTGCGCGCCGAAGAGATAAAACCTTGGCGTATTTGCTGGTACTGGGTTAATTCATCACGCGCAAAACGGCGAGCCGCATGGTTAGTCAGGTCTTTTTTATCCCCTTTTGGGGTGTGCCAACTGGCAGGCGCGGGTAAGGCAATTTCACCGTACTGTGGATTATCCGAACCGGTTACCACTGTGTAGGCGGGGGAAAAGCGGCATTCACCGGAGTGAAACAGTGTAAACGCGTCTTCTGTGCTCAGTTGTGGATACAGTTTACTGGCCACTGCTCCGAGTAATGCACTACCCGGAATATGATCCAACGTTTGGTGCTGTGTGGTTGCAGAACTGCGGCTAATGATCACAGGTTCGAGCGTGGTTAGGGTATAAAAAATACGCATCAGTTATTGCTCCTCTACCGTCACAATCACATCACCGAGGCCACGACGGCGTTTCCCCCCGACGGAATTAATCAGCGGAAGCACACTAGAAAGCCAATGTGCAAACTGCTGCTGTATTTCTGCAGAGGTGGTATTGAGCTCGAGATGGGCATGCAGAGCTAACGGTACGACGGTTTCCATTGCTCGTAATGACCCCTCTTTAGCCGCACCCGTGTGGCTATCAATTGCGGTGGCGTGGCGCACTAAATAAAGGTGCTCTTTATCTTTTGGATTTGCGTTGAAATAGGAAATTTCGGTGGGGCTTAATGTGGCACTGCTGATGCGCAGCGCCCCTTGGGCTTGTGCGTACGTACCTTCGCAACCAAACAGTTGCGTTAAGGTGTGAGTATCGGCACCTTCAAGCCATTGCAGCTCAGAGGCTTCACGAAAGGCTTGGCGCAATAACCCCTTGATACTTTTTCCACTGAGCACGGGCAGGGCGTGCTGGCCTTTTAAGACCAAACTATCGGCATAGGCACCGCCTTCACGGCCGGTACCCACATGCCATTCACTGCGCAGATCAAATTTGAGGCAAAAATGCAGCGAACTCATTGGCAACCCTCCTGCTCTGGCATGAAGTGTTCATAAACCAGTAAATCGACAATCCAGCTGTGATATCGGGTTTCACCCATATCATCGGTTTGAGACCAGAACCAGTTTGGCTCTGCGTGCTGCGCTGCAGGCATCAATGACACCAAGTGTTTATCCCACTCGATGCGCTGAGTCGGCGTGAGTTGGCCCAGGGCGCGATCATAGATCCGCATGGCTTCATCGCTGTTATCGCGACTTAGCTCTGTGGCCATTTGCCGGAATTTGTTGATAGACAACGGCAACGGCGCGTTACCCTTCACTTTTTGGCTCAAGAACTGACGCATACGTTCAAGTTCAATTAATGATGGCCCCGCTAAACTGGAGTTAAATTGATCTTCGTTGTCAGTGATCAGATAACCTGGCAGCGCACCTTGTAGCGGCTTACCTTTCCAGAGCCATTGCTGAGATTGCCCACGCAATACGCGAATATCTTCTGCCAGTGCTTTACTGATGCGATAAAAACTCAACGCAGCCGGAAGTACCGTAGGGGTTGCTTTAGTCACGGTTTTAGCTTCACTGCATAGCCCTTCAACCAAGTGATGACACAGCATGAAAGGGTGATTGGCTTTGTGGTACAAAATGCCGCCACTGGCGGTCAAGTAAGGCAGCAAATCTGCGTTGCCTTTAAGGTAGCGAGTATGTAAACCTTTGAGCTGCTCTGCAGAGTACTTACGGAAAGCGCGGCAAAAACGCGTGGCATAACCTAAGGCTAAATCCGCGCGGCACAGCAGCGTAATATCATCGCCTCCTAGCACCAATGGGCGCATAGCGAGGTATGTGACTGATGCTTTTTTTAGCTGTGTTTGATAGAGCCATTGCGTGGCTTCTGCCGCGGCAAGCTCTGTGGCCTTAGCTAATGCATCTGAAAATTGGCGAAATGCCGTAGAAAATACATCATCTGGCTGATTTTCAAGGGCCTTGCGCAGGGCTCTTAACTGTTTACCAAGGCCGTTGCCATCAATATGAATGAGCGCCAAATCGCGCAAATCGGCATTCTCGGTTTGCTCGGTTTGCGCATTGTAGAAGGCGCTGGTATCCAGAGGGAATTGCAGATCGGCGGGCAGATCAGTATTGATACTGAATTTTTGCAGTAACAGTGAGTCACGTAATCCTAGAAAGCGATAGCACTGCCGATGTAATTCAGTATCGAGATCAATGTGCTGTTCACTTTCATTAGCCTGTGGCGCAATTTCGCGCCGTGCCGCAGTCGAAAGAGGCACTGCCGCTAATCCGGTACGTGGTGAGGCAACGCAAGGCGCTGTACTGAGCGGATAGTGAGGGCGCGGTAAATTACGTGCCGCTGCCAGTGCCACATGCCCTAGTTGTAAGGCGTTCTGTAAAGAAGCGTCTTCACACAACGCATCACAAAACGTCAGACCAGGAAACAGTTGTTGGACAGTCAGCGTCCAGAGGCTTCGCAGCTGTAACAGCGGGGCTTTACTGTGACACCACGCATAAAAGGCCCCCCCTTTACAGCGTACAAAATGGATTTGCTCATCGTGTTGTGTGCTAGGTGGGGCCAGCAGATCTGACTCAAGGCCACACTGTTCGATAACGTGAGCCAGAACGGAGGTTGGGTGATTATCAATCAGACGATCCAACCGCTCGCTGGCTGAAATTACATCTTTTAACTTACCTGACCGGAACAGGTAGGACTGTATCGATTTGGCTTCGAAGAGATAAGTGAACATGGGGCATCCTATAGAGTTCCATTAAGCAGGGCCGAAACCTGAAGACATTTGCAATATTCAAATGCGGCCATTTTTAATCTAACTAATTAATTTGTAAAGTTTTTGACCAACACATCCAGTCGGTGTTGATCAATCTGAGCGGAACATCACGAAATTGGAAAGTGAATCAGTTCTTGGCCCATTTAATGGCGTCGTGTTTCCAATCCTACGATCATGTCTGTCAATCAATCTTCTGACTAATTGGTCACTCATAATGGTTGCCGAGTGATTGCTAAAGTCCTTTCATCTAATGCAACGAGGTGAGAGATGGATACACAGGGCTGGCTCAATCAGATACTGGGGGCACTGGATAGGCCGATGCCCGGCAAGAGAGCTCGGGTGGCGTTGCCGACAAGGGGGGCCTGCCGTGAAGAAGGGCAGCACCGGCAGGTATTCGATGCCACCGGCAGGGCAGTCGCCCTGTGGCCACTGCTGGCCAAGGGCGGGGAGGGGAGTGTCTATCCGCTGGCAGGCAGGCCCAATGTGCTGGTAAAGATCTACCACCCGGCCAAGCTGGCGCAAACGGGGATCAGGTTGAAAGCGAAGATAGAGGCGGCGATCATCTTGCGCCAGCGCATTCCCGAGCTGAGCCAGTTACCGCTCGCCTGGCCCCAGTTAGCGGTGTTTGATGGCCAGGGGAACTGGTTGGGGTATGCCATGCGATGGGCGCAGGGGCGGCCCATCCGTGGTTTTCGCAATCCGGCACTGGTGCGTCGCGACTTTCCCGGTCTGGGGCGTGCCCTGCTGGCCACTGCGTTGTGCGATCTGATAGAGACAGTAAAGGTGCTGCATCGTCATCAGATCTGTTTGGGGGATATCAATCTGGACAATTTTTTGCTGGATATGGCCAATGGTCGCTTCTGGCTGATCGATTGTGACAGTTTTCAACTGACACTGGATAACACCCGTTACCCCTGTCCGGTGGGGCAGGAGAGCATGATCTCCCCGGAACATCAGGGTCAGGATCTCGCCTCGGTGCAGCGTACACCAGAGAGCGACACCTTCTCGCTCACCGTGCTGGTGTTTATGGTGCTGATGAGCGGGCGTCACCCCTTCGAACATGTGGGGGGGAGCCGGGTGGCCGGCAATATCCGTCAGAGCCACTTCCCCTATGGCCAGTCGATCCGGCCCGGCAGTCAGGGGGCTGTGCCGCTGGGTCCTTGGTATAACTGGTGGAGCCATCTCACCTACCAGCTCAAAACCATCTTTTTGCAGACCTTCGGTGTTGGCGTGACCCAACCGGCCGAGCGGGTTCCCCTGACAGAGCTGGCGACCCGGTTGCGACAGTATGGCTGGAGCATCCATCAGGGCCATCTCAGCGATGAACTGTGGCCGGTGCAGGCCAAGGTGGCCAGCCTGCCCCACGCTAAATAGCCGCAGGATAACAAAACGACCCGCCCGGTGATCACCGGGTGGGGCGTTTTGCTTTTGCCAATCAGCCAATCCCTTTAGTCAGGGCGTGGTCCAGTAGGACCTGAGCTTCCTGCCGCAACTGAACACCAACTATCGGTCTTAATCCCTTTAGCCAGGGCGTAGTCCAGTAGGACAGCACCTGACCCAGGATACCTTCAAGATGACCGGGTCTTAATCCCTTTAGTCAGGGTGTAGTCCAGTAGGACGTAGTTGTCATGTTGGTGATGAACCAAACAAAGGGTCTTAATCCCTTTAGTCAGGGTGTAGTCCAGTAGGACCCGAAACAGTTTATAACTCATTGTTTTTATTGATGCAACTTATCCACTGCAGTGAATAGGTCTTGGGATAAAAAACGTCATTTAAGCATATTTCAGACCAGGATTATGATATGCGTTATTAACGTATTAATTTAATAGGACATTTAAATTCACCTATTTTTTAAAGTAGTGGAATGTTATCCAAGAATCTTTTGTGTTGACAATTCGGTTTCGTTTGTGGTGTTTGGCTCGTTTTCTTACCAGTTGGTGTTAATCCGTTTCCCTTTGAACGCTGCCATTATCTCTTCCGTCAGCCAATCCGGCTTTGTCACAGGAGAGAAGACGATGGAACTTGCCCATCTCGAGCAGAGTCTGCTCACCAATCCCGCCCCGCGTTGCCCCTGTATGTTGCTGCTCGACACCTCCGGGTCGATGCAAGGACGCCCTATTGCCGAGCTGGGGGATGGGGTCGGGCAATTTATCGCCGAGCTGCAGGGTGATGAGGTGGTCGCCAGTTCGGTGGAGCTGGGGATTATCAGCTTTGGGGGCCAGGTACAGGAGCTTCAGCCATTGGCCTCGGTCGCCGAATTCGATTCGCGCCCGGCTCTGGTGACTGATGGAGTGACGCCACTGGGAGAGGCGATTGCCCTCGGCATCGAGCGATTGGCGCAGCGCAAGCAGGCTTATCAACAGGCGGGGGTGAGCTATTACCAGCCGTGGATGGTGATCATGAGTGACGGGGTGCCCACTGACAGTGGTTAGCCGGTACGGGCGGCTGAGCTCAGGGCGCTGGCCCAGGCGAAGAAGATGGTGGTGCTCTGTGTTGCCATCGGTGCCGAGGCGGATATCGGTGAGCTGTCGCGTTGCGCCCTGTTGCCACCCAAGCGTTTGGCCAGATTGCGCTTTACCGAGTTTTTTATGTGGCTCTCCCAAAGCATGCAGCGGGTGAGCGCATCTATCCCCGGTGACAAGGTGCAACTGCCAGCCACCTCAGGCTGGGACAGTATCGATGTGTAACAGGAGACCGGTAGAGAACGCTTTGCATGGGGCGCAAGCCCCCCATTTAGCCATCGAGGAGCCTGTTATGACGGTGGTGTCTTATTATCATCCCCTGCTGGCTCAGCTGCCTCGTTATCTTGAGTAGTTGTCAACAGCGCCGCTGGGACTCTCGGATTGGCATGGGGTGGCTAGCCAGGCGGTGGGTTACCGCCATCTGCAGCATGGTTTTCCCTGTCAGGATCATGGGGTTATCCACTGTCAGGGACGGCCGTTGCTGGTACTGTGCGACGGGGCAGGATCGGTCCCGTGCGCCGAGTTGGGGGCCCGGGCGTTAAGCGAGGGAGTAAGGAGGCTGCTGATCTCGCTGGAGCCTTGTTTGGCCAAGTGGCTTGATGAGGAAGAACAGCCTGCTGAGCTGGCGCAACTTGCCATGTTGTTGGTACGGCATGCCAAGGGGATCAATGCCGATCTGGCCGCAGCCGGTCGGCGCAGTGGCGATGATTTTCGTGCCACCTTGCTGTTAGCAGTAGCAGGCAAACACACCCTGTTCTGGCTGCAAGTTGGCGATGGCCTGTTGGCATTACGGGAGCGGGGTTACGCTGAAGCGTCCTGGCGTCAGCTGGGCCAGGCGAACAAGGGGGAGTTTGCCAATCAGACTGCGTTCATCGATCCGCAGTTGGGTTTTGCCCAAGTCAGTTGGGGAGTGGTGCCAGCAGGCAGGGTAGAGGCGGTTGTCGCGATGAGTGACGGGGCTGCCGAACGGCTCTATAGCTGCGCAGAGAGACGTTTTGCCCCCATGCTCGATCAGTGGGTTGAGCAGAAGGTGGCTGAACGCGAACTCTATGAGTGCCTTAGTCAGAGCGAACTATGGCGACGCACTACGGGAGATGACAAGTCGGTGGCCTTGCTGGTTGCCCCGGGTGTTAAGACCGTCTGATAGACCAGCTTGCTTTTGCTGCGATGGGGAAGAGACAAGCGCTGTTTTTCCCTGGTGGCGGGACGCGCTTTATCGCCGAGCTCTGTTGCAGTTTCCAGGCATCTTGATGAGCCAACCTTGCTTCATTATCAATCATCACTGGAGTGTCATGTCATTGACGCCGGGATCGGATCAGCTGGCTATGCCCCTGATCAGGGGGATCTATTATCTGCTGTCAGCCGAGCGAGTCACTGAGCTGACCTCTGTGCTTGGCAAGGAGGTGTCTCGTCAAGAGTGTGAGAGATCACCGCTGGCGGTCGTGACGGCATTGGCCATCCATATCGAGCAACATCGGCTGGACTGCACGTCACAGCCCATCTACTTGGGGCGTGAGCAACTGATGGCGGGTGCTGCCGACTTGCTGGGAGAAGGTGCCCGTTTTGAAGATCAGGATGCGTTTCGCCTGTTGGCGCTGTTGCTCGACAAATTACTGCGGGGAGGGCGGGGCAGTCGTCAGGCCAAGCTGGATGGACTCACACCGAGCGTCATGGAGCTAAGGGCACTGGCAGTCACATCTCCAAATAGCGGCGCCGTGGTGCGGGGCAGCTGGCGGCGCAAGTCACGCAATCAGCTGGGCCATGCCAGCTGGCTGGATGTGGTAGAAGCGGCCCTCTGGTGCTTCTGGCATGGGGACGATCCGGCAAGCGGCGAGGTATTGCTCGGCGTATTGCTGGGCCGGGATGAGCGAGTGCGCTTGGTTTATGGTCTGCTAGTTGGTGCTTTCTACATGGATGAGCCCTGCAGGCCAGGATGAGGTTGTTTTAATTCTGCAGCAACTAATTGAAACATAATAGTAAAATGAACTTCTGCAGTTTATGCCCACGAACTTCTGCATGTGGTGTTTCAAATATGAAACAGCTGGACGGGTCTGGCTTGGCTCTATTACGGCAAAAACGGATGAAATCCTGTCGGTTAAGTTGCTCAGTCGAAGAGTGTTACTATCTGTAGCAATGCCCCTCAAATTTCACCACGTCCCAATTGTGTACCACTCTCATCAGCGTTAGAGCCATAAACCTTTATAAATCAGGCCACTAAAAAAGACATATTGCAAAACGTGGAAGTAGAAGGTGGGCTCAATGCCGGATTGTGCTGTTTTGCTCATAAGTTCCGAGATAGGGTGTCCGGGATGGCGACGACGCCAAAGTACCTGGGTGAGCGGTGCCCTGCACCACAATTGCCTGCATGGTAAACCATAGCGCAGGCAGAACGAAGGGCAGCTCGTCTGGCTGCTGGTTTAATGAACGCTCAAGGGCGTCGGATCAAGGGGCCGGCATGATCGCGGATTGCATGGTGAAACATCGCACGCTCAGGTGGCTCATCGGGATGCCCCAGAGCGACCGGCATCAGGGTATGCAGATCCAGCAGGGTGAAGTAACCGCCTTCATCGGGATACCAGCCGCCGGTGTCTATGTAGTACACATTGCCAAGGCTGAGCGGGATGCTCACCGGGGTGTGGCCCACCACCAGGGCAACGAGATCCTCGATACCGCTCTCGTCCAGCCGCTCGATGCGGCGCCTTGACCAGAGGCTGACGTTCTTGATGGCCCGAAGTTTCCCGCCGCTCACCCCCGCATCCAGTGTGTCCAGCAGCCCCTGCCAGGAGGAGAAGGGGCAATCGGCGTGGAGCAGCCCGACCGGGCCGGCCGGAGTGGCCACTTCGATGGCGATAGGCAGGGTGCGGTAGTGGGCGGCGAATGCCTCCTGCTCGCCCGGGGTCAGTTGCTGAAACCAGCCGCCGCCGTTCTGGATCCAGTTTGCCCGATCGCAGCTCTCGTAGCGGCAGACGTAGTCGTCGTGATTGCCACAGACAGGGTGAAACCAGGGCTTGGCCAGCCACTCGAGCACCTGGGGACAGTCGGGGCCGCGATCCGTCAGATCCCCCACTGAGAAGAGGCGATCCCGAGCGGGGTCGAATCCCGCCTGGTCCAGCGCCCCTTGCAGCCGTGAAAAGTAGCCGTGGATATCGCCGACGGCGAGATCCCGCCCCAGAGGATTGCGGGAGAAGCGTCTGATCAGCGGGGATGGGTTCATGGCTTGCCTCCTTGTCTGGTGTGACCGGCTCGCGGCGCCACCAGATGGCCGATGGGGGATCCGGGGCTCGTGGATAAGTGCAGCATGGCATGCTCTGCCTCCTCATAGTAGAGGCGGGTGGGGGAGGCTCTCCCCGTCGAGGTGGCAGGCGGCCCGCATAAAGGAAGGCGATTTGCCGCCTTGCCGGCAGAACCCGGGTAAAAGAATGCCAGTCGGAGCTGACTGGCATGGCAGGTATGATCTGATGGATGCCTGGCGTCGGGATCAGAGCAGATCGTCGAGCTGGTACTTCTTGAGCAGCTGATCGAAGGTGCCATCGGCCTTGACGCTCTCGATGGCGGCATCGAACTGGCTCTTGAGCTTGTCATCGTTTTTACGCAGGGCGACCGCTACCCCTTCCCCGAGGATCTTGTCCTGGGTGCCGTTGAACTGTGGGCCTACGAAGGCGAACTGCTTGCCCATCTCCTTGTCGAGGAAACCGACCTTCAACTGCACCATGTTGCCGAAGGTGTAGTCGGCGCGGCTGGACTGCAGATCCAGCATGGGGGACTGGGCGTTGACGTAGCGCTTGATCTTGGCCACGTCGCCGTAGCGTGCGGTGATGAAGTTGTCCTGGGGCGTGCCCTCCTGCACTGCTATCACCTTGCCCTTGAAGTGCTCAGGGGTGTCGGCAAAGTCGGCCGCCTTGTCGCTGCGTCCCACGAAGCGGTTCTGCATCATGTAGTAGACCTGGCTGAAGGCGACCTTCTGACGCCGCTCGTCCGTGATGTTCATGGAGGACATGATGGCGTCGTACTTGCGCACCTGCAGGCCGGGGAGCAGGGCATCCCAGGGCTGGTTGATCGCCTCGCACTCCGTCTTCATGGCCTCGCACAGGGCATAGGCCAGATCCACTTCGAAGCCGCCGAGCTTGCCGCTGCTGTCGACCATTTCGAAGGGAGGGTAGGTGGCGTTGGTGGCGATCACCAGGGGTTTGGCGGCGGCCTGGCCTGCGGTGGCCAGGGCCACCAGCATCATCAGTGTGTTGAGTTTCATGGTCAGTCCCTTGCGGTTGTTGCGTTTGTGGCGTCATGCCGATGGTCGTGAAGGATGCCTGCCTCAAGGGCCGACGGCTATCCTGCGATGGGTGAGGGCCGGCAGCTGGCTGCGTACCTTGCGCTGGGCCGCCAGATCCAGGGTGGCGATGGCCATGCCCTGACCCTCCTCTACCTGGGCCAGCACCCGGCCCCAGGGATCGATGATCATGCTGTGGCCGAAGGTGCGGCGCCCGCCGGGGTGCTCACCTCCTTGGGCTGAGGCAAGCACGAAGGCCAGATTCTCCACCGCCCGGGCCCGCAGCAACAGCTCCCAGTGCGCCAGCCCGGTGGTATGGGTGAAGGCCGCGAGCAGGGCGATGAAATCGGGGGCAGGGCTCAGGCGAAATAGCTCGGGAAAGCGCAAGTCGTAGCAGATCCCGACGCGCAGCACGCCCCAGGGCAGGGGATGACTCACCACCTCCCGGCCCGGGCTCATGGTCGCGGCCTCGTCATACTGCTCCTGCCCGGTGCAAAAGCCAAACAGGTGCAGCTTGTCATAGCGGCTGGCCAACTGCCCTTTCGGGTCGATGAGCAGGCTGCTGTTGTGCATCTTGCCGGGCTCATCGCTTTCAAGGGGCAGGGTGCCTGCCAGGATCCAGAGGTGAAGCTCCCGGGCCAACCCCTGGGTCCAGGCCAGCAGGGGGTGATCCGTGACGGGGGCGGCCAGGGCAACCCGTGCCCGCTCGTCGGCAGGCATCAGGTAGAAGTACTCGGGCAGCAGGGCAAACTCGGCCCCCTCGGCCGCGGCCTGACGCAGCAGGGCCTCGGCCTGGGCCAGGTTGCTGGCAAGATCGTCCCCGGACACCATCTGCAGGACGGCAACGCGCACTGAATCCATGGTGCCTCCTAGACGCCGCACAGGCGCTCGGCGCCCGCCAGCAGGGTGTCCTCATCCTTGGAGAAGGAGAGGCGGATGACCCGTTGATCCGTGCCGTCGTGATAAAAGGCGGAGACGGGAATGGTGGCGACCCCGTGATCGCGGATAAGGCGCTGCACGAAGAGGCTGTCTGGCTCGTCGCTTATCCGCTCGTAGCTCGCCAGTATAAAGAAGCTGCCCGCCGAGGGGAGCAGGGTAAAGCGCGAATCCCCCAGGGCCGAGACCAGCAGGTCCCGCTTGTGCTGGTAGAAGGCTGCCAATCCCTGGTAGTGGGCCGGTTGCTGCAACAGGTGGGCGAAGCCGTACTGCATGGGGGTGTCGGCGGCGAACATGGCGAACTGGTGCACCTTGCGGATCTCCTCCATCAGGGGGCGGGGCGCCACGCAGTAACCCACCCGCCAGCCGGTGACGTGGAAGGTCTTGCCGAAGGAGAAAACGGCGACGGAGCGCTCCACCAGCTCCGGATAGCGGATCACGCTCTGGTGCAGGGCGCCGTCGAACACCACGTGCTCGTACACCTCGTCCGAGAGGATCAGGATGTCGGTGCCGCGCACCAGGCGGGCCAGGTGCTCCTGATCCCCTGCCTGCCAGACGGTGCCGGTGGGGTTGTGGGGGGTGTTGAGCACTATCATGCGGGTGCGGGGCGTGATGCGGGCCGCGACCTCGTCCCAGGGGATGGCAAAGCTCGGCGCCTTGAGGGCGATCACCACGGGGGTAGCGCCTTGCAGCTGGATCATGGGGCGGTAGCTGTCAAATGCCGGCTCGAACATGATCACTTCGTCCCCCGGGTGCACCAGGGCGGTGATGGCGCAGAACAGGGCCTCGCTGGCGCTGGCGGTGATGGTGACTTCCTCGCCGGCATCATAGTGGTGGCCATAGCTGGCCGCTATCTTGGCCGCCAGTTGCTCGCGCAGGGCGGGCAGCCCCGTCATGGGGGCATACTGGTTCTCCCCGGCCAGCATGGCCTCGTGGGTCACCCGGATGAGCTCGGGATCGCAGGGGAAGCTCGGCGCCCCCTGGGAGAGGTTGATGCTGGGATGGCGGGCGGCCAGATCCCCGATCACGCTGAAGATGGTGGTGCCCACCTGGGGCAGTTTGCTGACAATGCGGGGGGAAGACATGACGTCGTCACCTGAGTGTTTGAAAGATGTCCCTTTTTAGTCCTCGCTCTATTGCCGGACAACGGATTATTCGGCATGTTATGCATGAGTTTTTCTCAAGCATGGAGGCTTGTATGTTGTCCACCCAACCCCGCAGCCAATTGCCCCTGTATGGCTTGCAGGTTTTCGAGTGTTCTGCCCGCCATCTGAGTTTCACCCTGGCCGCTGACGAGCTGTGCGTGAGCCAGGGGGCTGTGAGCAAGCAGATTGCCCAGCTGGAGGCCCGCCTCGGCCACCTGCTCTTCGTACGAGGTACCCGTTGCCTGGCCCTGACCCCGGCCGCGGAGCGGCTGCTGCCCTTCGTCCGTGATGGGTTGGCTCGCATAGGGGAGGGGCTCTGTGCCCTGCAAACCCTGCCCCACGAGCAGGCCATCAGCATCAAGGTCCCTTCCTGCGCCAGCCGCTGGTTGCTGCGACGGTTGCAGGACTTAGAGGGGGAGGCAGTCGAAGTGCGCGGCAGCCACAGCCATGGCATCGACTTTTCCCGCGAGCCCTTCGATCTCGCCATTGTCTATCAATCCTGTCAGGCCAGGTACCCCCACAGCCAGCCGCTGTTTCAAGAGCAGCTGACCCCGGTCTGTGCCCCCGCCTTTGCCGCCAAGCACCGTTTGTTCGAGCGCACTATCGAGGAGCTGCCCCAACTGCCCCTGCTCCATGCCAGCGCGGATCGGCGGGATTGGCGCAACTGGTTTGCCGCCTTCATCGCCACCCCCTGGCAGCCCCAGGGAGGTCAGCTGTTCGATACCCTGGACTTGGCGATGAATGCCGCCTTGCAGGGATTCGGCCTCTCCCTCGGGGATCCCACCATAGTGGCCGAGGAGCTGGAGAGCGGCGTGCTGGTAGCCCCCTTTGCCCCGGTGCTCAGCACGGATCACGAGTATGCCCTGGTTGCCCGTCCCAACAGCCAGCGCCAGGGAGTGCAGCGGGTCTGTCACTGGCTGCTGGAGAGCCGCGACCATCCCTGATCGCCGTCAGTTCCTTCCCTGACAGGGTGACATCTGTCTGCCCCACCACCATGACAACAGCCCCGCCAGCGGGGCTGTTGTCATGGTGGTGGCCGCTGGCCGATTAAGGGATCAGTGGCAGATCTTGTAGTAGACCTCGTTCCAGCGCAGGGTCTCCTTGAGCGCGGGGATGCGGGTGTGCTCGTCAATCACCACGAACTCTATGCCCATGATGTCGGCGAAGGTGCGCAGCTGCTCTATGTCTACCGACTGGGTGAACACCGAGTGGTGGGCGGCGCCCGCCAGGATCCAGGCCTCGGCGCTGGTCTGAAGGCTCGGCAGGGGCTTCCACAGGGCGCTCGCCACCGGCAATTTCGGCATGGCCTCTGGCAAGTCCACCACCTCCAGCTGATTGACCACCAGCCGGAAGCGGTTGCCCATGTCGATGAGGCTGGCGTTGACCGCCTTGCCGGCTGGTGCAGCGAACAGCAGACGGGCAGGGTCGGCCTTCTTGCCGATCCCCAGATGCTGGGCATCCAGAACGGGTTTGTCGGCGGCGATGGAGGGGCACACCTCCAGCATGTGGGATCCCAGTACCAGGTTGTTGCCCGCCTCCAGGTGGTAGGTGTAGTCCTCCATGAAGGAGGTGCCACCCGCAAGGCCTGTCCCCATCACCTTGATGGTGCGCAGCAGGGCCGCGGTCTTCCAGTCCCCTTCGGCCCCGAAGCCGAAGCCTTGCTGCATCAGGCGCTGGCAGGCCAGCCCCGGCAGCTGGTGCAGGCCGTAGAGATCCTCGAAGGTGGTGGTGAAGGCGCCAAAACCGCCCTCGGTGAGGAATTTCTTCATCCCCAACTCCTGGCGCGCCGCCTCGTAGAGCGATGCGCGCAGCGGCCCACCTGCCTGCACCGCCTCGGTCAGGGTATAGCTCTGTTCGTACTCGGCCAGCAGCGCCTCGATATCGGCGGCGGGCACGGCGTCGATGACCTTTACCAGATCGCCGACCGGGTGGTAGTTGACCTGATAGCCGAACTGGATCTGGGCTTCAATCTTGTCGCCTTCGGTGACGGCCACGTTACGCATGTTGTCGCCAAAGCGGGCGATTTTCATGTGGCGGCTGTCGTGAATGGCGGCGGCGATGCGCATCCAGTTGCCGATCTTGCTCCTGACTTCCTCATCCTGCCAGTGGCCGACCACCACTGTGCGTGGCAGTCTCAGGCGGGCCCCCATGAAACCTAACTCTCGCCCGCCGTGGGCGGTCTGGTTCAGGTTCATGAAGTCCATATCGATCTCGCTCCAGGGCAGATCCCGGTTGAACTGGGTGTGAAATTGCAGCAGAGGCTTTTGCAGCTGACAGAGGGCCGGGATCCACATCTTGGCGGGGGAGAAGGTGTGCATCCACACCATGAGCCCGACGCATTGCTCGCTGTGGTTTGCATCGCGAGCGACGCTGCTTATTTCATCGAGGGTAGTGCCTGTGGGCTTGAGCACTATCTTGATGGGCAGCCCGGCCCCCTCGTTGAGCTGGCTGGTCATGGTATGGGCATGATCGGCGACCTGCTTCAAGGTGGTCGCGCCATACAGGTGCTGGCTGCCGACCAGAAACCACACTTCCAACTGTTTCATAAATTCCATGATCTTGTCCTCTTGATTGATTAAGTCTCGGTCTGGCCGTAATAGGCGTGCTTGCCATGTTTGCGCTGGTAGTGTTTCTCCAGCAGGTAGTCTGGCAGGGCGTGCGCCTGCGGGTTTATCTGGCCGGTGAGCCACGCCATGCGCGCCACCTCTTCCAGCACCACGGCGTTGTGCACCGCATCATCCGCATCCTTGCCCCAGCTGAAGGGGCCGTGGTTGGCCACCAGCACCCCCGGCATGGTGAGAATGGGGGTCTGTTTGAGGGTCTCGACGATGAGATGACCGGTCAGCCCCTCGTAATCCTCTTCGACCTCCCTCGGGGTGAGCAGACGGGAGCAGGGGATCTCGCCGTTGAAATAGTCGGCCTGGGTGGTGCCAAAAATCGGGATGGCGCGGCACGCCTGGGCCCAGGCGGTGGCGTGGGTGGAGTGGGTGTGCACCACGCCGCCGAGTTCAGGGTATGTGCGATAGAGCACCAGATGGGTGGCGGTGTCGGAAGAGGGCCGCAAGGATCCTTCCACCAGCTTGCCCGCGAGATCCAGCACCACCAGGTCCTCAAGCTGCATCTTGTTGTAACTGACGCCGCTCGGTTTGATGACCACCAGACCCCGCTCCCTGTCGATGCCGCTCACATTGCCCCAGGTGAAGGTCACCAGATGATGGCGCGGCAGATCCAGGTTGGCGGTCAGCACCTGCTCTTTGAGAGATTTGAGGTTCATGCCAGTGCTCCCTGGTTGTAGAGGGGCTCGGTGGCATGGCTCCATTGAAGGTAACGCTGATAGAGCCGCTCATATTCGGCGACCCGTTCAGGTTGTGGCTGGTGGGTGCGCTCCACGGCGCTCGCCATGTCCCGCTGGGCATCAGCCACATCGGCGTAGATACCGGCCGCCACGGCGGCAAAGATGGCCGCCCCCAGGGCGCAGCACTGATCCGATGCCACCACCTGGATGGGGCGATTCATCACGTCGGCGCAGGTCTGCATCACTGTGGTCGACTTGCGGGCTATGCCGCCGAGCGCGATCACCTGGTCCACCGGCACCTGTTGGCTAGTCATGCACTCCATGATGCTGCGGGCACCGAAAGCGGTGGAGGCCACCAGAGCGCCGAACAAGTCGGGCGCATCCGTGCCGAGGTTGAGGCCGGTGACAGTGCCCTGCAGGCGCTGGTTGGCGTAAGGGGTGCGGCGTCCGTTGAACCAGTCGAGCACCACCGGCAGGTGGGCCAGATCGCGTTGCTGATCCCAGGCGGCGGCCAGGCTCGGCAGCAGCTGCTGCTTGTGGGCCTCGATGGCGGTATAGAGCTCCGGATACTGGGCGGCGAGCCGGTCCAGCGGCCAGCTCAACTGGCGCTGATACCAGGCGTAGATGTCGCCGAACGCCGATTGTCCCGCCTCCAGTCCCACCCTGCCCGGCACCACGCTGCCATCCACCTGGCCGCAGATCCCGGCAATGGCACGCCCGCCAATGGTGGCTGCGTCCGCGATCAGGATGTCGCAGGTGGAGGTGCCTATCACCTTGACCAGCGCATTGTTGCCGGCCCCGGCCCCGACCGCGCCCATGTGGCAATCAAAGGCGCCGCCCGCTATCACCACCTCGCAGGAGAGGTGCAGCCGCTCTGCCCATTCGGGCGTCAGGGTACCGACCGGCAGATCGGCGGTCCAGCTGTCGGTAAAGAGTGGGAAGTCGAGATCCTGGGTCAGCAGCGGATCCAGCGCATTGAGAAAATCAGCTGCTGGCAGGCCGCCCCAGCTCGGGTGCCAGAGGGACTTGTGGCCGGCGGAGCAGCGCCCGCGCTTGATATTGGCAGGGGCCTGGGTGCCGCTCAGGATGGCGGGTACCCAGTCGCACAACTCGACCCAGTTGCAGGCGGCGGCGCGCACCGCAGCATCGCTGCGGGAGACGTGCAGTATCTTGGCCCAGAACCACTCGGAGGAGTAGATGCCGCCGATATAGCGGCTGTAGTCGGGGAACTGGCCGCCGTGGCAGAGCGCCGTGATGGCTTCTGCTTCCTCGATGGCGGTGTGATCTTTCCACAGCACGAACATGGCGTTCGGGTTGTCGGCAAACTCAGGAAGCAGGGCCAGCACCCGGCCCTCTTCGTCGATGGGGGCGGGCGTCGAGCCCGTACTGTCTACCCCTATGCCGCGCACGGCGGCGCGCTGGGCGTGAGAGAGCTGGCTCACCACCTGCACCACCGCCTGTTCCATGGACTCCAGATAGTCGAGGGGGTGGTGGCGGAACTGGTTGGTGACTGGCTGGCAGAAGTGGCCGGCTTGCCAGCGCGGGTAGTAGACGACATGGGTCGCGAGTTCAGCGCCGTCGTGGCAACGCACGGCGAGTGCCCTGACCGAATCGCTGCCGAAGTCGAGTCCGATGACGATGTGCTCGGACCTGGGGTGCTCAGACATATGTGCTCCTGACCATCAATGAAGGGGTAACAGGGAGGAACCATAGGAGATGCACAGAGCGGACGGTTAGCCATTGGCTGCTGGAAATATGGATTTAAACGCTGTCAGTGCAAGAGGGTGACGACCCTCTGGAATTTGATATGTGACAATTTTGCTAAATATATAGACAAAATGGCTGCAATTTCATGGCGTGATCCTGCTCTCCATTTTTTCATGTGAAAACGATTACAACTTGGTTCGCTCATCTAGCGACAACAATAACGTCATGTTTGAACGTGCTTTTATGCGGCTACGGAGTGAATCAACTGAACAGCCGCACTTCGTTGATACATGGATTGATAGAACAGTTGGAGACACTCGCATGAACAAAATAGTTAAAAGCATGATTGCAGTAGGGTTTGCCCTCGGTATAGCAAATTCTGCTTTCTCTGCGGAGGCATTGAAGTTGGGCTACCTGGTCAAGCAGCCGGAGGAACCCTGGTTCCAGACCGAATGGACCTTTGCCGACAAGGCCGGCAAGGATCTCGGTTTTGATGTCATCAAGATTGCCGTGCCCGATGGCGAGAAGACCCTCAATGCCATCGACAGCCTGGCGGCCAACGGCGCCAAGGGCTTTGTCATCTGCACTCCTGATCCCAAGCTGGGCTCGGCCATCATGGCCAAGGCCAACAGCATGGGGCTGAAAGTCATCACGGTGGACGATCAGTTCGTCAACGCCAAGGGCAAGCCCATGGAAAATGTGCCACTGGTGATGATGGCCGCCACCAAGATAGGGGAACGCCAGGGGCAGGAGCTCTACAAGGAGATGCAAAAACGCCAGTGGGACGTGAAGGCGACAGGGGTGCTTGCCATCACGGCCGATGAGCTGGATACCGCCCGTCGCCGGGTTGAGGGTTCTCTGAGCGCGCTCAAGGCCGCCGGTTTCCCCGATGCCCAGATCTATCGTGCGCCGACCAAGGCCAATGACATTCCGGGGGCACTGGACGCCGCCAACTCCATGCTGGTGCAGCATCCCGAAGTGAAGAACTGGCTCATCGTCGGCATGAATGACAACACTGTGCTCGGCGGCGTGCGCGCCACCGAAGGGCAGGGCTTCAAGGCCGGGAACGTCATCGGTATCGGCATCAATGGGGTGGATGCGGTGAACGAGCTGTCCAAGTCCAGCGCCACCGGTTTCCTCGGCTCTCTGCTGCCAAGCCCGGATGTGCACGGCTACAAGAGCATCCAGATGCTCCATGACTGGGTGGTCAATGACGTAGAGCCGGCCAAGTTCACCGAAGTGACCGACGTTGTGCTCATTACCCGTGACAACTTCAAGGTCGAGCTGCAGAAAAAAGGTCTGTGACAGGCGCGGTTTAACCCCTGACATCTCTACAGGCATGGCGCAAAACCGCCCATGCCTGTTACCTGGAGTAAACACATGGATCAGTCAGTTCCTTATCTGGAGTTTTGCGGCATCAGCAAGGAGTTTCCTGGCGTCAAGGCGCTGCAAAACGTCTCCTTTTCCTGTCACCGGGGCACAGTGCATGCGCTGATGGGCGAAAACGGCGCGGGCAAATCCACCCTGCTCAAGATACTGAGCGGCTTTCAGGCCCCCACCACAGGGGTGGTGAAGCTGGATGGCCAGGAGAGGGTGTTTCAAAACACGGTCGATGCGCTGGAGAGCGGGATCGCCATCATTTACCAAGAGTTGCACCTGGTCCCCGAGATGACCATCGCCGAGAACATCTATCTGGGTCAGCTGCCCACTCGGCACGGCGTCATCGATCGGGAAAAACTGTACCGGGATGCGACCAGACAGCTGGCGCGCCTCGGCATGGATGTGTCACCCGAGACGCCCCTCAAATACTTGTCGCTGGGCCAGTGGCAGATGGTGGAGATCGCCAAGGCTCTGACCCGGGATGCGCATATCATCGCCTTTGACGAGCCGACCAGCAGCTTGTCGTCCCGCGAGATAGAGCAGCTGTTTCGGGTCATTCGCCAGCTGCGCGATGAGGGCAAGGTCATCTTGTATGTCTCCCATCGTATGGACGAGATCTTCGAGTTGTGTGATGCCATCACCGTTTTCAAGGATGGCCAGTTTGTACGCACCTTTGACGCTATGGCGGAGGTCAGCCGGGATCTGCTGGTCAAGACCATGGTGGGACGCGAGCTGACGGATATCTATGGCTACAGCCCTCGTCCATTGGGGGAGCTTGGCTTGCAGGTCAGCAACCTGATGGGACCCGGCCTGAAGGCACCCATTTCGTTTGAAGTGAAACGCGGCGAGATCCTCGGCATTTTCGGTCTGGTGGGCGCCGGTCGCAGCGAGCTGATGAAGCTGATTTTTGGTGCCGACAAGATGGTGTCCGGCGAAATTTCGGTGTTCGGCAAGCCGGTACCCATCCGCAATCCCATCGATGCCATTCACAGCGGCATCATGCTCTGTACCGAGGACAGAAAGGCCCTTGGCATCATCCCCATCCACTCTGTGCAGGAAAACATCAATATCAGCGCCCGGCGCCACAAGGCATGGGGAGGCTTCTGGATCAACCAGAAATGGGAGGACGAGAACGCGAGGCTGCGGATCCGCGACATGCGGGTCAAGACCCCGTCCCCTCATCAGGCCATCATGAACCTCTCCGGCGGCAACCAGCAGAAGGCCATTCTGGGTCGCTGGCTCTCCGAAGACATGAAGGTCATCTTGCTCGACGAGCCGACCCGCGGCATCGACGTTGGGGCAAAAAATGAAATCTACAACGTGATTTACGATCTGGCCAAGGTAGGTATTGCCGTCGTGGTGGTCTCGAGCGAATTGCCGGAGGTACTGGGCATTGCGGATCGGATCATGGTCATGCGGGAAGGGGTGATCGCAGGGGAGCTTTCCCACCATGACGCCAATGAAATCAAGGCGCTGAACCTGGCCATGCCGGCCCGTTGATAACTCATGACAGCGATGTAACAGCATCCGGAATAATCAGGAGAAATACCATGACAACAACGACTTCTGTCGGTCAGGCCGCGACTGTCTCGGCGGCCACCGGCACCAGAGTGCAACTGGCTCGAGTGTGGGATCAATACGGGATGCTGGTGATCTTCGCCATCCTGTTCCTGCTGGCCTGCGTGCTGATCCCCAACTTTGCCAGCCTGATCAACATGCGTGGCTTGGGCCTTGCGGTCTCCATGTCCGGCATGGTGGCCTGCGGCATGCTGTTCTGCCTCGCCTCTGGTGAATTCGACATGTCGGTCGGCTCGGTCGTCGCCTGTTCCGGCGTGGCCTGCGCCGTGGGGATCAACGCCACCGAGAGCATCACTGTCGGCATCCTGGCCGGCATGTCGGTCGGCGTCCTGTTTGGCCTCATCAACGGCATAGTGGTGGCCAAGTTCAAGATCAATGCCCTGATCACCACGCTGGCAACCATGCAGATGGCGCGAGGGGTGGGCTACATCATCTCGGACGGCAAGGCGGTCGGCATAGTGGAGGAGGGCTTCTTCGAACTTGGCAGTTCAGCCCTGCTGGGGATCCCGACGCCTATCTGGCTGACGGCGCTGTGCTTCGTGCTGTTTGGCCTGCTGCTCAACAAGACCACCTTTGGCCGCAATACCCTGGCGATGGGGGGCAATGAAGAGGCCGCCCGGCTGGCGGGGGTCAACGTGGTGCGCACCAAGATCATCATCTTTACCATGACGGGGCTGATCGCCTCGATTGCGGGGATCATTCTCGCCTCCCGCATGACCTCCGGGCAGCCCATGACCTCCATCGGCTTCGAGCTGGTGGTCATCTCGGCCTGCGTGTTGGGAGGGGTCTCCATGAAGGGGGGCATAGGCAAGATCTCCTACATCATCGCCGGTGTGTTGATCCTGGGCTTGATGGAAAATGCGATGAATTTGCTCAACATATCCCCGTTCGCCCAGTACGTGGTGCGTGGCTTGATCCTGCTCGCCGCCGTCCTGTTCGACCGCTACAAGCAGGTGCGCAAGGCACGAGTCTGACCCTGGTTTTCTCACGCCATCTCAGGCCAGCATTTCGCTGGCCTTGTTGTCTGGTCCTCCCCCTGCGCGCAGCAGACCCGACTGTGAGCCAGTTCAATAAATTCACACTGCGCTGGCCGTCAGATAGCGTGTTCCCAAAGCGAGTCTCTACAATGGCCCATGCCGACTTTTTTACCCAAGCGCTTTTTTGTGCCATGCCATCAATGCAAAAAGAGAAGCCAAAACAACTCAATCCCCTGTTGCCCGGATATGCCTTCGATGTGTTTCTCGTCTCTGGCATGACCCCGATCGAGCAACACAGCCCGCTCGACTTCATCATCGACCGACCTGGTGGCATGAAGGGGTTCATCGTCAACTTGACCATCAAGGGCAAGGGGCAGATCTTTCAGGGTGATCAGGCGTTCACGGTGGAGCCAGGCGACTTGCTGCTCTTTCCGCCCGCGGCCGTGCACTATTACGGCAGGGCACCGGATGCCCGGGAGTGGTATCACCGCTGGGTCTATTTCCGGCCAAGAGCCTATTGGGCCGACTGGCTCAAGTGGCCGCGGGCGGTCGCCAATGTGGGGCGCCTGAATCTGGCAGACGGTCAATTGCTAGAGGAGTTTGATGCGCTGTTTCTCGATATCGAAGAGACCCACAAGCAGCTGAGGCCCATGTCGGAGCAACTGGCGATGAACCTGCTGGAGCGGCTGCTCATCCGCTGTTACGAGGCGTCCTCCCTGACGGAATATCCCGCCATTGATCACAGGGTTCACGAGGCGTGCCAGATCCTGAGCGACTCGCTTTCGGCTGAGATATCGGTCGAGGCGTTGGCCGAGCAGGTGTTTTTGTCTCCTTCGCGGCTGGCCCACCTGTTTCGCGAGCAAGTGGGGGTGAGCATAGTGCGTTGGCGCGAAGATCAGCGGATTATGCGGGCCAAGCTCCTGTTGCAGACCACGCCCATGTCGGTCGCCGCCATTGGCCAGCAGGTAGGCTATGACGATCAGCTCTACTTCTCACGGGTATTCAAGAAACGGGTTGGTGTCAGCCCGACCGAATATCGCAAATGGGCCACCCCGCTCTGACAGAGGGATTGCAGACAGGTGAAGCAAAGCACGGGCGAATTGCATCAGGACATCAGGTATTGGCCGCAAACAGGGACGTCACTGACGTCCCTGTTTGCTGACTGATCAGCGGGTTGGAAGGGATATCAGAGGATGCCGGCGCCTGCCGAGGGTTTGCTGATATAGATGCTGGGTTGCAACCCGCTGACCTGGGGATAGCGGGCATTGACCTGTTCACAGACTGTCGAGGTCAGTGCATGTGGCACCAGCGCCACAACGCAGCCACCGAAGCCGCCACCCGTCATTCTCACACCGCCGCGACTGCCGATGATCTCCTTGATGATGTCTACCAGGGCATCAATGGCGGGCACGGTAATGGCAAAATCATCCCGCATCGAGGCATGGGAGAGCGCCATCAGCTCCGCCATCATGATCATGTCTTCATTGGCCAGGGCATCGGCGGCGGCCAGGGTCCGCTCATTCTCGGAGATGACATGCCGTGCGCGGCGGGCGACGACGGGATCCAGCTCATCGGCTCGGGAGACAAACTGCGTCATGGTCAGATCGCGCAGCGCCTTGACGCCAAAATGGCGGGCCGCCTCTTCACATTGTGCCCGGCGGGCATTGTATTCACTGTCGACCAGTCCGCGGCGAACATTGGAGTTGATGATGACAACATCGATGCCAGCCGGAATACGGACGGGGCGAGTCCTCAGGCTGCGGCAGTCGATCAGCAGGGCGTGATCCTGCTGACCCAGAGCCGAGATGAACTGATCCATGATGCCGCAGTTGCAGCCGACGAACATGTTCTCTGCCAGTTGCCCATTGAGGGCGATATCGGCCTGACTGATGTCAAGGTGATTCATCTCCTTGAATACCTGCCCCACGGCCACTTCCAGAGAGGCGGAGGAGCTCAGGCCAGCGCCCTGCGGGACATTGCCACTGAGCACCAGATCGGCACCGGTCAGTTCGCAGCCCCGCAACAGCAGGTACTTGATGACTCCCCGTACATAGTTGGCCCACATGTATTCAGGGCGTGACGCTATGGGACGGCTCAAATCAAACTCATCCTGCTGATTGTTGTAGTCAGCGGCGATGACTCGCACCAGGCTGTCCTGACGGGGAGCCGCACTGATCACTGTCTGATAGTCAATGGCACAGGGGAGCACAAAACCGTCGTTGTAATCCGTGTGTTCACCGATCAGATTGACGCGACCTGGCGCCTGGATGGCGAGGGTCGGGTGGTAACCGTATTGGGTGTAAAACGTGGTATCAGTCACGCTGCGTGGTGATTCAATACTCATAACTCAACCTCAAACCTGTTCGCGAAAATGGACATCACTGACAGCACGCAGTCGTTCGGCCGCCTGCTCTGCCGTCAGATCACGCTGTGTTTCTGCCAGCATTTCATAGCCGACCATAAACTTGCGCACGCTCGCAGAGCGCAGCAGGGGCGGGTAGAAGTGGGCGTGCAACTGCCAGTGGTCGTTCTCTGCGCCATTGAAGGGGGCGCCATGCCAACCCATGGAATAGGGGAAAGAGCACTGGAACAAGTTGTCATAACGGCTGGTCAGTTTCTTGATCGCGAGCGCCAGGTCTGCCCGCTGTTGCGGGTTCAATGCGGGCAGGTGCGCCACCGAAAACTTGGGCAGCAGCAAGGTCTCGAACGGCCAGGCGGCCCAATAGGGCACGACCGCCAACCAGTGCTCCGTTTCAACCACGGTGCGACGGCCATCGGCTCGCTCGCGCTCGACATAATCGAGCAACATGGCGCGGCCATGTTTGGCAAGGTATTCCCGCTGGGCGTTGTCTTCTTTCACGGCTTCGTTGGGCAAGAAGCCGTTGGCCCAGATCTGTCCGTGGGGATGTGGATTGGAGCAACCCATCATGCTGCCCTTGTTTTCGAATACCTGGATCCAGGGATAATCATGTCCCAGCTCTGCGGTCTGCTCGCACCAGGTATTGACCACGGCGGTGAGTGCCGGGAGCGGCAGCTCGGGCAGTGTCTTGCTGTGATCCGGTGAGAAGCAGATCACCCGGCTGGTACCACGGGCACTCTCCAGCTGGAACAGGGGATCGTCACTGGCCGGTGCTGCCGGTGTGTCTGTCATCAGGGCGGCAAAGTCGTTGGTAAAGACGAAGGTCTCCTGATAATCCGGATTCTTGTCACCGGTGACGCGGGTATTGCCTGCGCAGAGGAAACAGTCAGGGTCGTGGGGGGCCCGCAGGGTACGATCCGGCTCATCCTGCTGACCCTGCCAGGGGCGTTTTGCCCTGTGGGGCGAGACGAGAACCCACTGCTGGATCAGCGGGTTATAACGACGATGCGGGTGATCGGTTGGTTCAAATTGCATGGATAAATGCTCCTCGTGCTGGCCACTCATAGGGTCGGATAGCCGTTCGGATTTTGTGATTGCCAGCGCCAGGTATCGGCGGTCATGTCATCAAGGGTGCGATGAGCTTGCCAGCCCAGTTCGGTGAGGGCCCGGCTGGGATCTGCCCAGCATTGAGCTATATCCCCCGTGCGCCGTGGCACTATTTCATAAGGCAGGTCACGGCCACAGGCCCGGGAGAAGGCGGCGTGTATGTCGAGAACGCTGTAGCCATGTCCTGTTCCCAGGTTGTAGACATGAACGCCCGACTGCCCGAGCTTGGTCTGCAAGGCCGCCACATGCCCGTCGGCCAGATCCATCACATGAATGTAATCGCGCACGCCAGTGCCATCCGGGGTGGGATAGTCATCCCCAAAAATGGCGAGTTTGTCACGGCGTCCTACCGCCACCTGGGCAATATAGGGCATCAGATTGTTGGGGATCCCCTGTGGGTCCTCACCCATCAAGCCACTGGGATGAGCGCCCACCGGATTGAAATAACGCAGCAGGGTCAATGACCAATCGGGCGCCGCATTGGCAAAGTCCTTGATGAGGCGTTCAACCATCAGCTTGCTCTGGCCATAAGGATTGGTGGCTTGCAGGGTTGGGCTCTCCTCTCGGACAGGCATGGCATCCGGCTCGCCGTAGACGGTGGCCGATGAGCTGAACAACAACGTCTTGACCCCGGCACGCAGCATCGCCTGCAACAAAACCAGAGTGCCGCTGACATTATTGTCATAGTATTCAAGGGGTTTTTGCACTGATTCCCCGACGGCCTTGAGCCCGGCGAAATGGATCACGGCATCAATCTGCTGTTCCGCGAACACCCGATCCAGCAAGCTGGCGTCACGCACATCCCCCCGATAGAGCACTGGGCGCTGTCCACTGAGAGTTTGGATACGTTCGAGAACACTTTCTTTGCTGTTGGCGAGGTTATCTAACAGTATGGGGGTCATACCGGCAGCGATAAGCTGCAGACAGGTATGACTTCCTATGTAACCAGTTCCACCGGTGACAAGGATTTTCAACATGTGGCGCTCCTTGGTGCTCATTCCTATTGGTTTTTGTTGTGTAACCGCTTTCCCTTATTGTGCTCTTGCCGGGAAGGGGAGGGAAGATGGCTGTGCATTTAATGTGATTTTTGTCACAAATGGTCTTCGGAAAGCTGGCTTGTCGGGATTTTGTGTATGTAAGCGAGTTACACTGCCGCCGACATGTATTGATAGGATGCTCCCGCTTTTTAGATGAAAGCCGTGTCAGGCATGGGAAATGCCGGTAGTATCTTGAACCCATGAAATAATGGTTTTTATTTGTACCGTTCACCGGAAAAGCTAATCCATGGCAACAATCAAAGATGTAGCACTCCTGTCTGGCGTATCTGTCGCCACAGTCTCACGTGTCATCAATAATTCTCCCAAGGCGAGTCAGGCATCCCGTGATGCTGTCTTCAAGGCGATGAATGAACTCAACTACCATCCCAACGCCAATGCGCGGGCCTTGGCCCATCAAAGCAACGAGACACTGGGGCTGGTTGTTGCAGATGTGTCCGACCCCTTCTTCGGCACCATGGTGAAAGCCGTAGAACAAGTGGCACAGTCGACGGGCAACTTCCTGCTCATCGGGAATGGCTATCACGATGCCGTCAAAGAAAAGCATGTGATAGAGCAATTAATTGGCCATCGCTGTTCGGGGCTGGTTGTGCATGCCAAAATGCTGCCGGATGAAGAGTTGATCCAGATGATGAGTTATGTCCCTGGCATGGTGCTGATCAATCGCATCGTCCCCGGGTACGAGTCCCGCTGTGTGGCGCTGGACGATCGTTATGGCTCCTGGTTGGCAACTCGTCATCTGATCCAGGAAGGGCACAAGAAGATAGGGTTTCTCTGCTCCAATCATCAGATCTCTGACTCACAAGATCGCTTGCAGGGTTACCTTGATGCGTTGCAAGAGCACGAGATAGCCGTCGATGAGCGCCTGATCTCCCGTGGCAGTCCGGATGAACTGGGCGGTGAGGCGGCGATGACTGAACTGCTGAGCCGAGGCCAGCATATGACGGCAGTGGTCTGCTATAACGACTCAATGGCAGCAGGGGCCTTGTCCGTGCTGAGCGACAATGGTATCGAGGTACCGCAGGAGCTATCACTGGTCGGATTTGATGATGTCCTGATTTCTCGTTATTTGCGCCCTCGCTTGACGACGGTGCGTTATCCCATCATCGCCATGGCCACCCAGGCTGCCGAGCTGGCGATCGCCTTGTCAAAAGGGGGACCCCTGCCCCAGACGACCCATATGTTTAGCCCTACTCTGGTTCGCCGTCATTCGGTCCGGAGTATTGACTGACATTCCCCTGATCCCCCGCTGTCGATAAGTCATCAGGCAAGGCCGTCAAGGCGCCTTGCCTTTTTTGTCTCTTCCTTGTCTGTGTCCTCTTCCTCTTGTTGCTGCGTATGGCTGTCCAGATGCAACAGCGCCATCATCCATCCATGTCTTGCACCAGGTGATGCTGCTCACATTTTTGATGGACCCGCTGCAATCTCCGTACGTCGTCATCGCCGTTGATTTCCTGAACGCATAAGCTGTGTAATCGATAACACCCTCGCTTGTATTTTTTATTGCTTAGTAATCATCAACTTAAGAATGTTTCATTATTGTTTGTTTAGTAATTAAATGCTTCTGTGATGTAATAATTACAATTATGTGAGTTGTATCATGTCAGTGGTGGCTTGAATCTTTCTATAATCCACTCCGGCTAGTGAAAGCGCTTTCCCTCTGGATTGGTGAGCGTTCATCAAGATAACAATGCAACAGTGGAATAAAGGAATGACTATGAAAGTGAAGCTACTGACTACATCCGTTGCCCTGGCACTGTCAATGACAGCATTTAGTTCTAATGCTGTTGATTTTTCTGGTTATTTTCGATCCGGCGTAGGTGTATCCCAAGATGGGGATATGCAAACCGGCAATCAGAGCCTTGTCGGACGCCTGGGTAACGAAAGTGATACCTATACCGAAATTGGTATTGGTCAGGAGGTTTACAACAAGGACGGCAAGGTTTTCTACGTTGACAGCATGTTCAGCATGCAGAGCAATGGTTCCAATGATTATGAAAGCACGGCAACTGTCTGTGACTTTGATAAAAAGCAGTGCAGTGAAGATGCGACATTTGCCCTGCGTCAATTCAATGTGAAAGCCAAGGGGCTGATCTCTGCTGCCCCCGATGCTGTGGTCTGGGCGGGCAAGCGCTTCTATCAGCGCCACGATCTTCACATCATCGATACCAAATACTGGAATATCTCGGGTGCCGGTGCCGGTATTGAAAACCTCAAGGCGGGTCCGGGTGCATTCTCGCTGGCGTGGATCCGCTCTGATGGCAACGATATCGATAACTCGATTGTCGACAATGATCTGAACGTCAACTTCCTGGATCTGCGTTATGCCGGCTGGGCACCCTGGGAAGGGGCCTGGACTGAGGCGGGCGTCAGCTATGCCATACCCAATCCGACCGATGAGCAGAAAGCCACAGGTGGCAAGTACGATCCCGAGAACGGTGTCATGTTGACGGCAGAAATGAGTCAGTATTTTGCTGGCAGCGGCATCAACGAGAAGCTGGTGCTGCAGTATGCGAACAAGGGGCTTGCCCAGAACATGATCTCCCAAGGGGGCGGTTGGTATGACGTTTGGCAACTCACTGATGACGCCAAGGGTTACCGGGTGATCCTGACCGGTGATATTCCCCTGGGTGACAAGTTCTCTGTCAACCATGTCTTTACCTATGGTAAGGGTGAAAAACTGCAGGAATGGCACGACAACACTGAGTTGTTCAGTGCAGTGGCTCGTGGCGGTTATGCCTGGACCGATATCATGAAGACGCTGGTTGAAGCCGGTACATATGAAAGCACCAAGACCTGGACCAGTGGTTCTGAAGACAAGTCCAGTGGTCAAAAATACACCCTGGCGCAGGCCTGGTCTGCCGGCCCCAGCATGTTTGCCCGCCCAGAGATCCGTGTGTTTGCCAGCTACCTGAAAGATGGTGAAGGCGAGTCATTCAATGGGGGGGAAGATGACAGCACCTGGAACTTCGGGGTACAGGCCGAAGCCTGGTGGTAAGCGCCACACAGGTTGAACAATCAGGGAGCCATTGGCTCCCTTTTTTGTCCCGGACAAGGAGATCGCCGATGGGTTGGAAGGGGTGGCAACCGTTGTTGGGAGCCATGTTGCTGATGAGTGCATCGTCCATGAGCAAGGAGGGGGAACCCATGATTATCGGGGCGGATGTCTCCCATTTACCGCAGCTGGAAGCGGCCGGTGCCCGTTTTTATGATGGTGCGCGGCCAGAAGACTTGCTGGTTATCCTCAAGCGTCATGGGATAAATGCCATTCGTATCAAGGTCTGGAATGAGCCCGGCGAGCATGATCGCTTCCCGGCGGATCAGAGCGGGATTGAGGGGTATAACAACCCGGATCATGTGATTGCTCTGGCCAGGCGGGCCCATCGGATGGGATTCAGGATCATGCTGGACTTCCACTACAGCGACTGGTGGGCCGATCCAGGCAAGCAGCATATGCCGGTTGCCTGGCGTGACAAGTCCGTGGCCGTGGTCAGCGAGCGGCTCTATCAATTTACTCACCAGCTGATGAGCCGTTTGCAAAGGGAGGGGATCACCCCGGCCTGGGTTCAGGTGGGCAATGAGATCTCCAATGGCATGATGTGGCCGCTGGGGCGTTTGCCTCACTGGGATAATCTGGCCCTGTTTCTTACCGCAGGCGCTCGCGCCGTCAAGGCAGTGTCACCCTCGAGTCAAGTCATACTGCATCTGGATGCGGGTGGCGATAACGCGCGTTGTCGTCACTGGTTCGAAGAGATCCTCGCCCGCAAGGTTCCCTTCGATGTGATGGGACTCTCTTATTACCCGGTGTGGCATGGTGCCATGAGGGATTTGGCTCGCAACATGGTTGACCTGAGCAGTCGTTTTTCCCGTCCAGTGATCGTGGTTGAAACGGCTTACCCCTGGACACAGGGCAATGGGGATCAGCAGCAAAACATCTACACCCATACCGGGCCAGAGACCTATCCGATGACCCCGGTGGGGCAGCGCGACTTCCTGTGGCAGTTGCTGCGCGAGATCCATGGTGTACCGCAGGGGCGAGGTTTGGGTTTCTTCTACTGGGAGCCCGAGTTCATTGCGGTAGCGGGGGCTGGTTGGAAGCGGGGTGCGGGGAATGAGTGGGATAATGTGACCCTGTTTGATGCCGATGGCCGAGCTTTGCCGGCGCTCAGATCCTTGGCTCTGGCGGTGAGATCGGTGACGAAAAAAGAGTAAGGCTTGTTTGAAGCGCAGGGGGATGCCAAGAGCTCCCCCTGCTATCAGTGGTGATGTTGCGATCAGTTTTGCAGGAACGCATCCATGGCATAGGTGGGTTTGCCACCTTGATCCATCAGGCCGAGCGAGTAATTCTGCCAGCCGTTATGGCTCTGGGGTTCCCAGTAGAAGACGCCCAATCCCTTGTTGTCCGGGATCCATTTCATCTTGTTGAGCAGGTCGACCAGGGTGTCGTAGCTGTTTTTCGGATCATCCCAGGGCATGCCCACCTCCACTATCATTACCTCCTTGCCATGGCGGCTGACCATATCGGCAAGGTTGTCATAGCAACGGTTGTTCATGGAGAACCAATCGCCATTGCCGGTCTGGGTGGGGTAGATGGATGCGCCGATCACATCCCACTTGGCGCCATTGGCCTTGAGGCCGTCAAACATCCAGCGGTAAAGGGCATTGTTCTCGCAGTTGGCGAGATGGACTATCACCTTGGTCGACTTGTTGACGGCCTTGACGGCGTCATAACCACTGTTGATCAGCCAGGCAAAATTGCGCATGTTGGCCGATGCCTTGCCGTCATCCCACAGCATGCCATTGTTGGTCTCGTTGCCAACTTGTACCCATTTTGGCGTGATGCCGGCCTGCTTCAGGGCGACGAGCGAGTTGTAGGTATGCCAGTAGACGTTGGACATCAACTGCTCGAAGGTATAGCCCTGCCAGGCAGCCGGTTTAGTCTGTTTACCCGGGTCGGCCCAGCTGTCGCTGTAGTGAAAGTCGATCATGATATCGAGGCCCGCCGCCTTGGCCCGTTTGGCTTTGGCGATGACATCGTTGAGGCTATTCCAGCCTCCGGCCGGATTGACCCAGACCCGCAGCCGGATGGCGTTGATGCCGTGCTGCTTCAGGGTGAGCAACAAATCTTGCTGCTTGCCACTGTCGTTGTAAAACCTGTAGCCGGACTGCTCCATCTGGGTTAGCCAGCTGACGTCGGCTCCCTTGACCATGGCAGTACTTTCTGACGGGTAGAGCATGCTGGCGCCAAGCACCAGAGCACTGATCAAACTCAGTTTCATCCTTGTTTCTCCGTAATTGAAAAGGGGTCGGGCTCATGGCTGAACCCGGGGCAGGGGGAAGGTTGTAGGGCAATCGCCTGCCTGGATGCGCCATGGCCATGGCACATCCAGGCAGGCGCTGGGCAAACGTAATATGGGCCGGAGACGGCCCATGGGAGCGTTACTGCGCCTTGCTCACCGTCAGCTGGATGCTGGCCGGATCGCGGCGATCCAGGGTAAAGAGGTAGGCCCCATCCTCGAGGGGGGTGAACTTCATGTCGCTCCACTGGTAACCGGCCTTGACGATGACTGGCTTGCCGGCTTCCACCTTGCTGGCGGGGTCGAACTGGCCGTAGGTGGTATCACTCTTCCACTTCTCATCGGCAATCTTGAATTTGTAGGCGCCGTGGCCGGCTTGCAGGCTGGTGGTGACGGTGAGCAGATCAGGTTGACTCTGGACCAGTTGCTGGGCGGCCGGGGCCTCCCAGTTGTTCATCTCCCCGCGCAGGAAGAGAGGACGAGTCTGCGCCGTATCGGCCTCGGCGGCCCAGACTGGATGAAGGCAACCAAGCAGGGTAGCGGCCAGGAGCGTGTGTTTGAGCATTGTCGTTTCCTTGTGTTGTGTCTCAGTGGCGCCGGCCGGTGTCGACCGGCAATCGGTTACAGGCTGAATCGTTGTACCAGCGTGAGCTGCTGTTGTGAGAGCTGTTGCAACTGACTGCTGGTGTGGGCAACGCGGGTCAGCATCTCCTGGTTATCGTCGGAGATGCTGTTGATATTGTTCATGTTGCTGGCAATTTCTTGACTGGTGTTCTGCTGTTGCTGGGCAGCAATGGCGATCTGGATGCTGAGATCCGCCACCTGTTGCAGCGAGTTGGCGAGGTGGATGAGGGTGTGACGGGATTGCTCGCTGTCATCGGCGCAAAGTGCCATCACATCGGTGCAGCCACTTATGGTGGTGACGGCCCTGTGCACGCTCTGCTGTAGCGCCGTGATCATCGCCTGAATAGTGGTGGTGGATTCTGTGGTGTGCTTGGCCAACTGGCGTACCTCGTCTGCCACCACGGCAAAGCCTCTGCCCTGTTCTCCGGCTCTTGCTGCCTCAATGGCGGCGTTGAGTGCCAGCAGGTTGGTCTGTTCCGCAATCCGGCTGATGAATTCCAGAATGCTGCCTATGTTGTTGCCCAGCCCGTGAACCTCCTCGACGATGCGGCGCGAATCCGCCAGACGATGGGAGAGCTGGGTCATGCGCGTCAGGGTGTTTTCACTCATGGTGCTGGCGGAACGGGCTTGCGTCGACACCTCCTTGATCGTTTGCTGGGCATGTCCGGCGCTCTCTGCCACATCGCGTACCGTGTGCTCCATCTCGAGCATGGCGCTGGCAACACTGGCCGTTTCACTGCGCTGCTGCTCCAGTTGCCGCTGCGCATTGAGCTGGGCACACTGGTTCTGGTTGGCCATCTCCCCCAGCGAGCTGGCGGCCATCACAATTTGCCCCAGCATGTTGCTCATCTCCTGGGCGAGGGCATTGATCCCCTTGGCCAGTTGACCGAATTCATCCTGTTGCCGATGGCTGATGCGCCTTGTCATGTCACCCCGACTCAGGGCTTCGAGCACCGTCAGGGTCTGCTTGATGGGGGTTCGGATGGAGTGAATGATGCGCCAGAGCACCAGTGCGCTGGCGGCCAGCGACAGCAGCAGACCGACAAACAGCAGGGATTTCAGCTGGCTCAGGATCTGTTTGCTGCTCTGCACCCGCAGGGCAAGCTGGGTATCGATACTGTTGTCGATCTCCGCCAGCTCACCCAGCACCGAGTCGATGATACGGGTGGCCTGAGTGCTCTGGTTGCGCAGTTGATCGCTCTCTTGTGCCAGGCGAAGGTGGGTTGCCAGCAAACCTGCGTTGCCTGCGCTCTGTTGTACAACCCGGTCAAACAGGGTGCCCACCGACTGCTCCAGATCGATCTTGCCGCCAAAGGCGCTCTCCTGCTTGAGCAGTTCTGCCGCCAGTGTCTGGCGTTGGCGCTGGATAGCCTTGCTGAGTGTCTGGTTGCCGGCCAGTTGCCCCGCAATACGGGCCGCATCCTGCAGCTTCATCGCCGCCTGTGTATTGGTGAATAACAGCTCCAGCTGGTTGACCAGCGCATTCTTGAGTCCGGCTGTGTAGTGGGCACCCAGTGTTTCAACCAGCATGGCGAGATCTCCCTGCAGGCGCTTGTTGTCACGGGTCAGGGAGGTGTCTTCTGTCAGGATCTGCTGGCTCTTCAGGTTGGCGGCATAGCTGTCAACAATCTGGGTTGCAAGCTGCCAATAGGTCGTCTGCTGCTCGGTCAGGGCATGGATGCGGCTGATCATGGCCGGGTGGTGCGAGGCCTTGTTGCCAAGCAGTGCCAAGTCCTGTTCAAACGCCTGCTGCCAGCGTGCAAGCTCGGCTCGTCCCTTGCTGACGTCATCGCTCGCCTGCAGGGTGAGCAGGCCACGCAGCGCCTTGTCTTGCATAAACAAGTCTTTGGTCACCGAGCGACTTTGAACCAGAGTGGGAGCAACCTCGCCAGTCAGGATGTCGACCTGCATGGCCAACTGGTTGCCTGCTCGTAACGAGACCATTACGGCGAGAACCAGCAGAGTGATGATCAGACCAAAGCCCAATATCAGGCGCTGGATGATGGATATCTGTGGCATTGGTATTTTCATTGGTATCGCTTACATGTTGAGAGTGACATGGCTGACCGTCGATGAGGATCACCAATATGGTATTATTAGCCAGCTTTATCAGGAGGTTGGTGAGTGTGAGTCATACTTCACGACGCTTTATAGAGGCGTGTCCTTGTACTCAAATTCACTGATTTTGTGTAACTTTTCACTGTTTGTGGTTATTGTTACACCGCCATGGTGCTCAACCAAACAGGATTTAAACAGGGTTGAGAGCCGGCTCTCATTTCGCTGGTATTTTGTGCTGCAGGAAGGGAGTGCTTTGGGTCTGAGGTGAAGGGTGAGCGGCAGGGCATGGGATCAGGGAAGAAAAAAGCCCCCGGTATTGGCGGGGGCAAATCTGGCATGGATAAAAGCGGGTGTAGAGAAGGCAGAGGGGTTAGCGGCTGATCCGGGTGCCATCGGCGGCAAAGACAAGGCAGTGCTCAGGTGAGAAGAAAACATCGAGCTGCTGGTACGGCTTGAAGGCATTGTCACCGGGCAGCAGCAGCTTGAAGCCGTCGATGCCACAGCATTGGCCGAACAGATAAGTACTGTTGCCAAGGCGCTCAACCACTTCACAGGTGAAGGAGAGATGGATGCCATCACCGCCAGGAACCAGGTGCTCTGGCCTCAGGCCCAATGTGATAGTACTGCCAGCTGCCAGCTCGTTGGTGATGATGGGCAGGGTGATGGTTCTTTGCTCTGATAGTGCGAGCTCCAACTGGCTGGGAGACCAGCTAATGACCTGGGCTGGCAGGAAATTCATCTTGGGTGAACCGATAAAGCCGGCCACAAACTGATTGACTGGTTTGTAATAGAGATCCATGGGTGAGCCGACTTGCTCCACCTTGCCGTAGTTCATCACGACTATCTTGTCTGCCAGTGTCATGGCCTCGATCTGGTCATGAGTGACATAAATCATGGTGGTTTTCAGCTCCTGGTGCAGCTTGGCGATATGCAGGCGCATCTCGACCCTCAGTTCGGCATCCAGGTTGGAGAGGGGCTCATCAAACAGGAACACCTTGGGGTTGCGCACTATGGCACGACCAATGGCAACCCGCTGCCGTTGTCCCCCCGAGAGCTGTTTTGGTTTGCGGTCAAGAAGATGGGAGAGTTGCAGCGTCTTGGCAACCATGCCGACCTGATGCTGGATCTCATCCTTGGGCACTCCGTTCACTTTCAATCCATAACCCATGTTTTCAGCCACAGTCATGTGGGGATAGAGGGCATAGGACTGGAATACCATGGCGACGCCACGGTGGGCAGGGGCAACATCGTTGACCACAGTGCCCCCGATTGCGATATGGCCGTCGGAGATCTCTTCCAGACCGGCGATCATTCTTAGCAAGGTTGATTTGCCACAACCTGAGGGGCCGACAAAAACGGTGAATTCACCATCTTCCACCTCCAGATCTACATTGTGCAGTGTCACGTTGGTGCCGAAACGCTTGACAACACTGTTCAGACTGATACTCGCCATACTGCTAACTCCTTGATTATAAATCCAATCTGTCATGATGCTCGATGTCGTTTGTGACACGGGGAACACATCAGGAACCAGACATAAACAGCCGGAAACCCGCTTCGCGACGACTGCATACATCACTTGTGGCGGGAATATAACAGTGGAGTGTAACCGCTTGCACAAAATGCTGTTTCTTTTGTGTATGAGATCACAACCTTTGCATATGCTGCTGGTAGATATGACGTGCTCCGCTTACCGTAATCACATTCGGTGTAACCGTTACCCTTGTGGCGGCCCTCTCGGGTGAGTTCATGGAGGAGTGGCCTGGTGAGGTGTACCGGGAAAGCATACCGGATCTCATGGTACAGAACTGAAAGTGTATTATTAATCAATTAGTTATGTAATTTGTCGCGTTTTTTGGCAACGCAGCCTGCAACCCTTGCTGAGATTGTGTAGTGGCTTGGTAGACAGAGAGTCATACCCGTGTGATTGGAAAGAGTGAAATTATTACACACATTAGTTTGATGCACGGCAAAAAACACGACGGAACAATCATTTTAGCTTGAACAGGGACAAGGATAAAAGATGAAAATCAATAAGTTAACAGCAGTGATTATGTTGTCATTGGGGGCGGGCAGCCTGTTGAGCCATGGGGTGATGGCGGCAGAGGGTGAGCTGCTGGTGTGGGAAGACATCAAGAAGTCCAATGGCATTGAAGATGCGATCAAGGCATTCGAAGCCCAGTACAAGGTGAAAGTGAAGATCCAGGAGATGCCATATGCGCAGCAAATCGAGAAGCTGCGGCTGGATGGCCCGGCAGGCATAGGTCCCGATGTACTGGTCATTCCCCATGATCAGGTCGGTGGTGCCGTGGTGCAGGGGCTGCTGTCCGAACTCAAGGTGGATGCCAAGTACATGGACAGCTTTACCAAGCCCGCCGTGGATGCGCAGACCTATGAAGGCAAGTTGTACGGTATTCCTAAAGCGGTCGAGACCATAGTACTGGTGTATAACAAGGACATACTGCCAAAAGCACCGGAAACCTTCGATGACTTGATCAAAGTTTCCAAAGAGCAGCGCGCCGCCAACAAATATGGTCTGCTAGCCAAATTTGACGAGATTTATTACTCATATGGCGTCGTTGCCGGTATGGGGGGATATATTTTCGGCCAGAATGCCAATGGTTCCCTGAATGTGAACGATATCGGGCTGGCCAATCAGGGGACGATTGATGCGGTCACCTTCCTCAAATCGTTCTACGCGGATGGCTTGTTCCCGGCAGGGATCGTCGGTGAGACAGGTGCAAATGCCATCGACTCGCTGTTTACCGAGAAAAAAGCTGCTGCCGTTATTACTGGCCCCTGGGCATTCAAACCTTACCAAGACGCCGGCGTGAATTATGGGGTGGCACCACTGCCCACTCTACCAAATGGCGAGCACATGCGATCTTTCCTTGGGGTAAAGGGATACAGCGTCTCTACTTATTCCACTCAGAAGGAGTTGGCTCAACAATTCATCGAATTTATCAACCAGCCTGAATACGCCAAAATTCGTTTTGAGAAGACAGGTGAGATTCCACCCGTCAAGTTACTGATTGATGATCCGGTTATCAAGGGGGATGAGAAAGCAAGGGCCGTTGCCATCCAGGCCGGTTATGCCGTTCCCATGCCAAGTGTACCGGAAATGCAAGAAGTATGGACGCCCTCCAATAGCGCTCTGCAATTGAGCGTGACCGGCAAGCAAGATGTCAAGGCTGCCCTGAATGGTGCCGTTAAAACCATCAATATGCAGATTGAGGCAAACCACGCAAACCGGGATTAACGATACGCAGGCGTTACGCCTTGCCTGCATGGGTAGTATTAAGCTGCTTGATGCTACCCATGTTTCTTTAAGGATAGGAGGTATATTGTGGTTGTCGATTCCAGCGAAATCGCACAGGTTGGTTTAAAAACCCAGCACGCCAAGATTGCGGCATTATTATCGCTGATCCCGGGCTTTGGTCAGTTTTATAACAAGCAGTTTATCAAAGGTGCGCTGTTTTTTATCGTCATGTCTTGTTTCCTTGGCGTATTCAATGACTTTTTACAACAAGGATTTTGGGGGCTATTTACGCTGGGGACCGAGTTGCCGAGAGATAACTCAGTGTTTCTGCTGGCTAAAGGGGTGATCAGTGTCTTGATCGCGACGTTTGGTCTCGGTATCTATTACTGGGGGCTCCGCGATGCTTATCTCTGTGGTGAAAAGCGGGATCAGGGCTATGCATTATCTGGTATCAGAAAACAATATCAGCTTTTGTTGAGTGAAGGTTTCCCTTATCTGATGATCACCCCGGGTTTTATTCTGCTGGTGTTCGTGGTGGTCTTTCCTATTATTTTTGGTTTTTCTATTGCCTTTACCAACTATGATTTGTATCACACGCCACCGGCCAAGCTGGTTGACTGGGTTGGGCTGAAAAACTTCTTTAATATATTTCGTCTGGATCTGTGGCGTTCCACCTTGCTGGACGTATTGCAGTGGACAGTGATTTGGACCCTGATTGCGACCACATTGCAATGTTCGGTTGGTGTCCTGTTGGCGATCCTGGTCAATCAGAAAGACCTCAGGTTTAAAGCGCTCATTCGCACCATTTTGATATTGCCATGGGCAGTGCCAGGTTTTGTCACCATTCTGGTTTTTGCCGGCATGTTCAATGAAACCTTTGGGGTGATCAATAATGGCATTCTGGCGTCATTAGGTATTGAGCCCAAGCAGTGGATGACGGATCCTTTCTGGACTAAAACGGCATTGATCCTGATGCAAACCTGGTTGGGTTTCCCGTTTGTCTTCGCCATGACCACTGGCGTACTGCAGGCTATTCCTGACGATTTGTATGAAGCGGCTACCATAGACGGTGCCAGCACATGGCACAAATTGACCACGATAACCTTGCCGTTGGTACTCTATTCGATTGCGCCGATCCTGATTACCCAATACACCTTCAATTTTAATAACTTCAACATTATTTATCTGTTCAATAACGGTGGTCCGGCTGTAATTGGATCCAATGCGGGTGGTACGGATATTCTGGTCTCCTGGATTTACAAATTGACCATGTCCTCCTCTCAATATTCCATCGCGGCCAGCATTACGATTTTGCTGTCCATCTTCGTAGTTGGTATCGCGCTGTGGCAATTCCGCGCAACCAACTCCTTCAAGCAAGATGATATGGCCTAAGGAAAGCTGGAATATGAGCGTCAAACACAGTGTTAAAAAGAGTAACTTTATTCGGCTGGGCATCAGTTATGTGCTGCTGTTGATGGTCGCGGTGATCATCATCTATCCACTTATCTGGACTGTGGGGGCTTCCCTTAATCCGGGCAGCAGCCTGCTCAATACCTCGATCATGCCTGACAATCTGTCGTTCCTGCATTACCAGGAGCTGTTTGATGGCCGGATTGATTATGCCGCCTGGTATTGGAACTCCATGAAGATCAGCTTCCTGACCATGGTGCTCACCTTGATCAGCGTCAGCTTTACCGCCTATGCATTCTCCCGCTTCCGCTTTCGCGGTCGCCAGAATGGACTGATGCTGTTTCTGTTGCTGCAGATGGTGCCCCAGTTCTCGGCCCTGATCGCCATCTTCGTGCTGGCGCAGATGCTGGGTCTGATCAACAGCCATCTGGCGCTGGTACTGGTCTATGTGGGGGGCATGATCCCCATGAACACCTATCTGATGAAAGGCTATCTGGATGCCATTCCCAAAGATCTGGATGAATCGGCACGGATGGATGGTGCGGGCAACTTCCGGATCTTCATTGAGATCATCATGCCCCTCTCCAAACCTATCATAGCGGTGGTGGCCCTCTTCTCTTTTACCGGCCCGCTCGGTGATTTCATCCTGGCCAGTACCATCTTGCGTACCCCGGATCAATTCACCCTGCCCATCGGGCTCTATAACCTGGTCGCCCAGAAGATGGGGGCCAGTTACACCACCTATGCGGCCGGTGCCGTGCTCATCGCCGTGCCCGTCGCCATCCTTTATCTCTCACTGCAGAAGTACTTTGTTTCCGGCCTGACCGCAGGCGGAACCAAGGGCTAATCACACAGGACCTCAACGATGAAATTAAAAAACAGTTTGTTGGTGGCGGCCATGCTGGCCACTGGATTGACCATGATGGCCCCCTCGGTTCTGGCGGCTGAAACGGTGCAGATCCAGCCGGTCAAGGTGGCGGCTGACTTTATCAAGGGTGCCGATGTTTCCATGCTGGCCGAGGTAGAGAAGCACGGTGGCAAGTTCTTTGATGAGCATGGCAACCCGCAGGATGCCATGGCCATTTTGAAGGAAAATGGCTTCAACTATATCCGCCTGCGGTTGTGGGTCGAGCCCAAGGATGCTGATGGCAAGCCTTATGGTGGCGGCAACAATGATCTGGCGACCACCATAGCGCTGGCTCAGCGGGCCAAGGCCAATGGCATGAAGTTCCTGCTGGATTATCACTACAGCGATTTCTGGACGGATCCAGCCCGGCAGAACAAGCCCAAGGCATGGGCCAACATGAATATCGACCAGCTGACCGAGGCTGTGTATCAACACACCAAAACCACCATGGATGCCTTTGCCAAAGCCGGAGTCTTGCCGGACATGGTGCAGGTGGGCAACGAGATCAACGGTGGCATGCTGTGGCCGGAAGGCAAGAGCTGGGGCCAGAACGGGGGAGAATTCGACCGTCTGGCGGGTCTGCTGAATGCGGGGATCAAGGCAGTAAAAGAGCATGGGGATCAGATAAAAATCATGCTTCACCTGGCGGAGGGGACCAAGAATGACACCTTCATCTGGTGGTTCGACGAGATAACCAAGCGCAAGGTGCCGTTCGATATCATAGGTCTCTCTTACTACATCTACTGGAACGGCCCCATGAATGCCCTCCAGTACAACATGGATGACATCAGCAAGCGCTATGACAAGGATCTGATCGTGGTCGAGGCGGCCTACGGCTATACCACAGCCAACTGCGATAACGCCGAAAACAACTTCACCTCGAAAGAGGCGGATGACGCCGGGTATCCCGCCACGGTTCAGGGGCAGGCCAATTATCTCCATGATCTGTTGCAGGTAGTCACCAAGGTGCCGGAAGGGCGCGGCAAGGGGGTCTTCTACTGGGAGCCGGCCTGGTTGCCGACACCGGGCGCCACCTGGGCCACCAAGGCTGGCATGAAATACAACAGCGATGACTGGAAAGAGGGCAATGCCCGCGAGAATCAGTCGCTGTTCGATTGCCAGGGCAAGGTGTTGCCGTCCATCAAGGCATTCAACTAACCACCCATGACCGGCGGGCCTGTGTGCCCGCCGGCGATGATGTCCATCATATGGAGATAGTGCATGTTCAAGTTTCCCCCCCTGAGCAGCAAGGTGCCTGTCCTGTTGCACGGTGCCGATTACAACCCTGATCAATGGCTCGATGATCCTGCCGTGCTGGCCAAAGACATAGAGATGATGAAGCAGACCAACAGCAACGTGATGTCGGTCGGCATTTTCAGCTGGTCGGGTCTGGAGCCCGAAGAGGGGCGTTATGAATTTGGCTGGCTGGACCGGGTACTCGATACGCTCTATGCCAACGGCATCTATACCTTCTTGGCCACGCCGAGCGGGGCGCGTCCCGCCTGGTTGTCAACGGCCTATCCCGAGGTGCTGCGCACCGACAAAAACCGGGTCAAGGCACTGCACGGTGGTCGCCACAATCACTGCATGAGCTCACCCGTCTATCGTGACAAGGTGCGCCAGATCAACGGTGCCTTGGCCAAACGCTACGCCAACCATCCCGGTGTCATCGCCTGGCACATCTCCAACGAATACGGTGGCGAGTGTCATTGCGAGTTGTGCCAGCATCAATTCCGCGATTGGCTCAAAGCCCGTTACGGTACTCTGGATGCCCTGAACAAGGCGTGGTGGAGTACCTTCTGGAGCCATACCTTCACCGATTGGCAGCAGATAGAGTCCCCATCGCCCATTGGCGAAAGCACCATCCATGGTCTGAATCTGGACTGGAAGCGGTTCAATACGGCCCAGGTCAGTGACTTCTGCGCCGCCGAAATAGCCCCCCTGAAGGCGGAAAACCCGGCTCTGCCCGCGACGACCAACTTCATGGAGTACTTCTACGACTATGACTACTGGCAACTGGCCAAGGTCATCGACTTCATCTCCTGGGACAGTTACCCCCTCTGGCACAATGCCGAGGATGACTGCACCCTGGCGGCCTATACCGCCATGTACCACGACCTCATGCGTACCCTGAAAGGGGGGAAACCTTTCTATCTGATGGAGTCCACTCCCAGCCTGACCAACTGGCAACCCATCAGCAAACTGAAAAAACCGGGCATGCATATCCTCTCTTCCCTGCAGGCGGTGGCGCATGGCTCCGACTCGGTGCAGTACTTCCAGTGGCGCAAGAGCCGTGGCTCGGTGGAAAAATTCCATGGCGCCGTGGTCGATCATGTCGGTCACATCGATACCCGGGTTGGCCGCGAAGTACAGGCGCTGGGAGAAACCCTGAGCAAGATCTCTGCCGTGGCCGGCAGCAAGGTGGAAGCCAGCGTCGCCATTATTTTTGACTGGGAGAGCCGCTGGGCCATGGACAATGCCCAGGGTCCCCGCAATGCCGGTCTCTTCTATGAGAAGACGGTGGCCGAGCACTATCGCGCCTTCTGGGAGCAGGGTGTGGCGGTGGATGTGATCAATGCAGATTGCGATCTGAGCCCTTACTCGCTGGTCATCGCCCCCATGCTCTACATGGTGCGCGACGGCTTTGCCGAGCGGGTCGACGGTTTTGTCCAGGCGGGGGGGCGCTTCGTGACCACCTACTGGTCCGGCATCGTCAACGAGACGGATCTCTGTCATCTCGGCGGTTTCCCGGGGCCATTGCGGCCAGTGCTCGGGATATGGGCAGAAGAGATCGATAGTCTCTATGACCATGAGCGCAACGCCATCAGTGGCCTGCCGGATAATGAGCTGAGGTTGAAGGGACCCTATGAGGTGACTCAATTGTGCGATCTGATCCAGTTGGAAGGGGCGCGAGCTCTCGCCAGCTACGACAGTGACTTCTATGCCGGCCGCCCGGCGGTGACGGTCAACGATCATGGAAAAGGACAAGCCTATTACATCGCCTCGCGCAATGATCTGGCGTTTCAGCGTGATTTCTTCGGCAAGCTGATAGAAGCGCTGGCCTTGCCACGAGCCCTGGCCACCGAACTGCCGTTGGGGGTCACAGCCCAGCGTCGCACCGATGGTGAGCAGGAGTTTATCTTCCTGCAGAACTACACCTGTGAGGCAAGATCGGTGTTGCTGCCATCTGCTTTCACTGAGATGAGTTCCGGCCAGCCTCTGACAGGGGAACTTGCCCTGGAGGCTTATGGCTGCCGTGTCTTGAGCCGTCCGGTTCAGTAAACCCCGAGCCCGTCTTGTCGACGGGCTCTTTTGATTATTTCCCGGTGCGTGAGCTGCGGGTAAAAAAGGGAGACAAGCATGGTATCCATACACGATTTCAAGCGTCTGTTTGGTCTGGCTCTGGGCCACAAATCGCAACAAGGGCAGGAGCCAGAGGCTTTGTCCGGGCTGGATGAAGCGGTGACCCGGCAACTGGTGGCGGCATTTGGTGGCAAAGAGAACATAGAATCGTTTGATGCCTGTCTGACCCGGCTCAGGGTCAAGGTCAAGACGCTCTCGCCGGTAAACAGCGAAGCGTTGCAGCAGTTGGGCGCCATTGGCGTCATCATCATAGGGCAGGAGGTTCAGGCCATCTTCGGCAAGCGCTCTGACAACCTGCGCCGGGATCTCGCGAGCTGGTTTGAATAATGTGATCCGGCGCGATAGCGCCGGTCAACCCGCCTGTTCTGCCCCGTATCTGGTCACCCGTTCGTGACGCATGGCGCTGTTATGGGCTTGTCCAGGGCGCATAAACCGCAACTCATTACCAATTTCTCATCTCAATCATTGGACTGTACATGTCAGTAAATATGAAAAAGACCAAAATCGTCTGCACCATAGGTCCCAAGACCGAATCCAAAGAAATGCTGGCCAAAATGCTGGACGCCGGCATGAACGTCATGCGCCTGAACTTCTCCCACGGCGATTACGCCGAGCACGGTGGTCGTATCAACAACCTGCG